>JAPLSF010000071.1 GCA_026398785.1 Pseudomonadota bacterium
GCGCAAGCGAGGTGCATGAGCCGGTTTGCCTGGCGGCCATAGCGAGCGGGAACCACCCGATCCCTTTCCGAACTCGGAAGTGAAAACGCTCAGCGCCGATGGTAGTTTGGTCTTCGACCATGCAAGAGTAGGTCACTGCCAGGCTCTCAAACAAAACCCCCGACAGGGCAACCTGCCGGGGGTTTTTCTTTTTGGGCGTTGCGGTTCGTGATCGGCGCCGTCCGTGCTGCAGCGCGTTAAACGTGCAGATCGAATGCATCGCAGGCACACTCCGGTCTCGGGTAACGGGCTTGGGCAAAATAAACAGGGGAGCCGGTGCACCCAGCGACGACGACGTCCGTCGGACTCCGTGCGGAAGCGCTGCTGCAGATCCTCGAGGTCACGCGCAAGCTCGCCGCTCCGTTCGAATTGGCCGAAGTGCTTGCCGAAATCGGCGAGGCCGCGCGCAGCGTGCTGCGGGGAGAACGAGCCACCGTCTGGCTGTTCGAGCCCGAGCAGGGCGTGCTCGTGCTCACCGGCGGACCGCCGGGCGTCCCGCCCATTCGCGCCAGTCTTTCGCAGGGCGTGCTCGGACTGACGGCCCGCTCGCGTCAGGTCATCAACGTTCCCGACTGCAGGCTCGAACCGCTCTTCGATCCGGCCGTCGATCTCGACGTCGACAACGACGTGCGCTGCATGCTGTCGGTGCCGCTCGTCGAGCGCGCGCAGCTCGTCGGCGTGCTGCAGGTGGTCGACAGCGAGAACGGTGTCTTCACGACGGAGGACGAGCGGGTTGCCGAGACGCTCGCCACGCAGTGCGTCGTCTTCATCCAGCGCGAGCGCATGTCGCGCTCCCTGGCCCAGGCCGAAAAGCTCGACCGCGAGATCAAGCTCGCGCGCGAGATCCAGATGAGTACGCTGCCGTCGGAGATGCCGCGGCTGGCGGACTACGACATGGCTGGCCAGTTCTGCCCGGCGGACCAGACGGGTGGTGACACCTTCGACCTCGTGCCGCTCGACGAACGGCGGCTCTTTCTGCTGCTCGGCGACGCCAGCGGCCACGGCATCGGTCCCGCCCTGAGCGCTACGCAGATGACGGGCATGCTGCGCGTCGCATTGCGGCTCGGCGCCGATCTCGACGCGATCTTCGCCCAGGTCAACAACCAGTTGGTCGAGGACCTGCCGGAAGAACACTTCGTTACGGCGTTTCTTGGTGTGCTCGACACGGTCGCACACAAGGTCGATTACCACGCCGCGGGCCAGGGTCCGCTGCTGCATTTCCAGGCCGCGACCGGTGCCTGTCGCTGGCTCTCGCCCACGACGTTTCCGCTCGGGTTCATGAAGTTCCCCGAGGTCGATCCGCCCCACCGGATCGAGCTCGCGCCGGGCGACATCCTCGGCCTGATCACCGACGGCGTGTTCGAATGTGAAAACCCGGCCGGCACCATGTTCGGCACCGAAGGCGTCGAGCAGGTGCTGCGCACGCGCCACGAGGGTTCGATGTCCGACCTGCTCGCGCGGCTGCTGCAGGCGGTGCATGTGTTTGCGGACGGTAATCCGCAGGCGGACGACATCACCATCGTGCTGCTCGCGCGGCGCGGCGAAACCGCGGGTCGAACCACGATCCAGCGCTACTTCCCGCGCTCGCTCGATTCGCTCGAGGGCATTTTCAGGTTCGTCGGAGATTTCATCTCGGCGCGCTCGCTCGACGCAGAACTGCACATGCCGGTGTGCTTCATCATCGAGGAGTTGTTCACGAATTTCATGAAGTACAACGCGGAGAGCACGCACGACATTTCCTTGAGCCTCGGTCACACGCCCGAGCAGCTCACCGTGCGGATCACCGCTTTCGACGTCGACTCGTTCGATGTCACGCACGCACCCACGGTGGACACGACCAAGCCGCTCTCCGAACGCCAGGCGGGCGGGCTCGGACTGCACCTGGTGCAGCAGATGGCGGACACGCTTCAGTACGAGTATGCGGAGCGCCGCAGCACGATCACGTTTACCAAGTTGCTCGAGGCAGGGTGAGACTGGATGTTTGAGATTCGATTGGGCGAGCAGGGCGAAGTCATCATGACCGGGCGGCTGGATGCGGCCCAGTGCGACAAGGCGCTGCAGTTCATGGATGGCATCCCGGCGCCGCGCGTGGTCGACCTGGCCGGGCTCGACTACGTGTCCAGCGCTGGTCTCGGCGTGCTGCTCAAGACGCAGAAGCGCGTGATGGCGTCGGGGCAGGGCCTGCGGCTCATCAACGCCAACAAGCACATCCGCGACATCTTCAAGTACGCGGGGTTCGACCGGATCTTCGAAATCGTCCCGGCCGGCAGTTAGCGGCCGATGGACGGGATTCCTGACCAACTTTCTGGGCGTCCGCCGGTATTTATGAACGACGAGAGCGACGGAGCACTGGTCAGACGTACGTGCAGCGGGGAGCCCCGGGCCTTCGAAGCCCTGGTCCGGCGGCACGAAAAGACGGTTTTCAACGCTGCGTTGCGCATGCTGCACGACCGCGAAGAAGCCCGGGACGTCTCCCAGACGGTGTTTCTCAAGGTGTACGAGCACCTCGGCGAATACGACCCGTCGCACAAGTTCTACAGCTGGATCTACCGGATTGCGCTCAATGAATCGATCAAGTCCCTGCAGCGCCGCAAGCCCACCGCGGCCCTCGATTTCGAGACGCCCGATGGCACTGCGGGTCCTGAAGGCGTCTTCGACCAGCGCCAGCTCAGCGAAGGCATGGCGGCTGCGATCATGAGTCTTCGCACCGAATACCGCGCCGTGATCGTGCTGCGGCACTTCATGGACTGCAGCTACGAGGACATGGCCGCCATCCTCGAGTTGCCCGAAAAAACCGTCAAGTCGCGCCTGTTCAGCGCCCGCCAGCTGCTCAGGACGGCGATGGAAACCAGGGGATGGGCGTCGGAATGACCGGCCAGGACACCGCGCTCGAGCTGATCAACGCCGAAATTGACAGCGTGCTCACCGGTCCGCAGCGGGCCGAGCTCAACCGCTTGCTGCTCGCCGATCCGTCCGTGCGCGCGCTGCGCGACGGCCTGACGCGAACCTGCCGCGCACTCGACGAGATGCCGCGGGAAGAAATCCCTGCGGGCCTGCACGCAGCCATCGTGACGGGCTTGCCCGTGGCCGCACCGAAGTCGCACGGGCTCCGCCACACTGCGTTCACCAGCCGTCCACTGCTGCGTTACGCCGCTGCCTTTGGCGGCGGTCTGCTGGTCAGCGCGCTGGCTTTTCAGTTCGGTAGACTCGACTCGACGGAGTTCGGCGCAGGCCAGCTTGCCGGCACGATCGCCGCTGCCACGCATGCGGAGGCGCGGATGATCGTGAAGCTCGACCAGGTTCGTGGCTCGATCACGCTCACCGGTGCGGCCGAGGCGCCGCAGGTCGTGACGTCGCTCGAGTCCACTCAGCCGGTGTCGATCGTCACGCACTTGCATGAAGACGGCCGGGTTGAAGTGCAGGTCGTCGACGATGCGACGGCAACTGTGCTGCAGCGCGGCAATCTTCGCGTCGGCCCAGCACAGGGATCGGCGCACTGATCGGGAGGCTGATTTTTGCGGCCGTCGCCAACTTTTGGCGGCGGGCGCGGTAATTGAAGTCGTAGCTCAACAAACAATGCCCGGACTTCCGGGCTTCTGCAGGGGAAGAGACTCATGGCCAATCAAGGGAATTCGCGGAAGTTCTGGGTTGCTGGCGGCGCGCTCGCCGTCATCGGCGTGGTGGGCATGATTGCCCTCGACTACCCACCCGCCAGCGAAGACGCGTCGGGCACGATCGTCCCGGCCAAGCGTTTCCGCGCGGACGGTGGCGGCGCGACGATCCTCGGTGATTCAACGGCGACGCAGTCGGGTGTGAACATCGCGAACGGAGTTAACGGTGCGGCTGGTGCGGCTGGTGCGGCCGGTGCGGCTGGTGCGGCCGGTGCTGCTGGCGCGGCCGGTGCTGCTGGCGCGGCCGGTGCTGCTAGTGCGGCTGCTGGCATGGCGGCCGGTGCTGCCGGTGCTGCCGGTGCTGCGGGCGCTAAGGGTGCTGCTGGTGCCGCCGGTGCGGCGGGTGCTGCTGGCGCAGCCGGTGCTGCTGGCGCCGCCGGTGCGGCCGGCGCGGCCGGTGCTGCTGGTTCTGCTAAGGGTGCTGCTGGCGCAGCCGGTGCTGCCGGCGCCGCTGGTGCGGCCGGTGCGGCCGGTGCTGCTGGTTCTGCTAAGGGTGCTGCTGGCGCAGCCGGTGCTGCTGGTGCGGCCGGCGCGGCCGGTGCCGCTGCTTCCGCCAAGGGTGCTGCTGGCGCGGCCGGCGCTGCTGGCGCGGCCGGTGCTGCTGGCGCGGCGGGTGCCGCTGGCGCCTCCGGTGCATCCAAGCGCTGAGTCTGGTGCCCTGCATTCGGCAGGGCTGACGTGATCGAGAGCGGGCCCTTCCTTGGGAAGGGTCCGCTTTTTTCATTTCCGGGACGGGCGCGCAGTGGGGGCGGCGGTCATGAGAACAATAACGCGCCGGATGCGGGGGCATCTCGCGCGAGTTGCCTCGGTCGCAATCGTGGCTCTCGCCTGTGCGGGGCAGACGTTCGCGCAGGACCTCAAGATCGTCGAGACCGATGACCTCCAGGTCGTGTACTTCGATCCATCGGGTACGTATCTCGCGCCCTACGTCACCCAGAGTTTTCTGAACAGCCTCAACGCGCAGAAGAAGCTGTTCGGCTACCAGCCGGACGGCAAGGTTGCCATCCTGCTGCAGGACTTCGGCGACCGCGGCAATGCAACCGCGATCCTCGGCGCGCCCCGCAACCGCATCTTCATCGACGTGGCACCGCCCGTGCTGTCGTTCGAAACCTTCAGCCCGGGCGAGCGCGTCTACACGCTGTCGAACCACGAGCTGGTGCACACAGTCGTCGGCGACCAGGCGAGTGACGCCGACAAGACGGCGCGCCGCTGGCTGGGCGGCAAGGTCGCACCTGACGCTGAGCATCCCGAAACCATTCTCTACAACTACCTCACCAACCCGCGGGCCTCCACGCCGCGCTGGTACCAGGAAGGCAGTGCCGTCTTCATGGAGACCTGGTATGGCGGCGGACTCGGTCGTGCGCAGGGCGGCTATGACGAAATGGTCTTCCGCGCGATGGTGCGCGATCAAGCTACCTTCTATGACCCGTTGGGTCTCGTGTCCAAGGGCACCGAAGTGGATTTTCAGTCCGGGGCGAATGCGTACCTCTACGGCACGCGCTTCATGAGCTACCTCGCGCTGCAGTACACGCCCGAAAAACTGATCGACTGGCTGCGCCGCGCGGACGGCACCGAACGTTATTACGCACGCGATTTCGAGCGTGTTTACGGCAAGCCGCTGACGGAGGCCTGGCAGGACTGGATCCGCTGGGAGCACGAGTTCCAGGAAGCCAACCTGAAGTCGGTGCGCGAGCACCCGATCACGCCGTACACGGAGATCGCGCGCCGCGGGCTCGGTGCGATCTCGCGTTCGTACCTGAGCAAGGACAAGACCCAGCTGTATGCAGCGGTTCGCTATGCGGGCCGCGTGCCGCACCTGGTCAGCATCGACGTGGCGACGGGCGCGGTCACCGAACTCGCGGAGATCGAAGGCGCCGTTTCGTATCGCGTTTCGTCGCTCGCTTACGATCCGCAGGGCGAGAAACTCTTCTACACGACCGACAATCTCACTTATCGCAACCTCAACGAATACGACATCAAGACCGGCACCACGCGGGAGCTGTTTGCCGCCGCTCGCATCGGCGATCTCGCCTACAATCCGGTGGACCGTTCGCTCTGGGGCCTGCGCACCAACAACGGCTTCGTGATGGTGGTGCGCATCCCGTATCCGTACAAGGAATGGCAGACCCTCCACGTCTACCCGTTCGGTGAAGTGCCGTTCGACCTCGATGTCTCCCCGGACGGCAAGCTGGTGTCCCTGTCGATGGCGGGGCCCGACGGCGAGCGCTCCGGTGTGCAGGTGATGCAGCTGCGCGTGATGAGTGCCGAAAAGCTGATCGCCGGCGACCCGACGCCGCTGCACAAGTTCGAACTCGGCACCGCGCTGCCGGAAGGTTTCACGTTCTCGCCAGACGGTCGCTACCTGTACGGCAGCTCGTATTACACCGGAGTGTCTAACATCTACCGGTACGATCTCACGACGGAAAAGCTCGAGGCCTTGAGCAACGCGGAGGTCGGTTTTTTCCGTCCAATGTTGCTCGACGACAAGCGGCTGGTGGTCTTCCACTACGCGGCCGAAGGCTTCGTGCCGGCGACCATCGAACCCAAGCCCACCGAGGACCTCAGTGCGATCCGCTTCCTGGGTGAGGCGATCGCAACGACGCACCCCATCGTGCAACTGTGGGGTGCGGGCCCGCCGAGCCAGGTGGATTACCAGGCCAGCGTCCGTCGCGATGCGCCCTACCATCCGCAGCGCGAGATGTCGCTGGAATCGCTCGTCCCGATCGTCGAGGGCTACAAGGACTCAGTGGCGTTCGGCGCCTTCGCGCGTTTCAGCGATCCGATCGGCTTCGACAACGTGAACCTGACGGTCAGCTACAGCCCGGACGATGAACTGGAATCCGACGAGCGCCTGCACGCGTCGCTGGTCTACAGGCATTACCTGTGGACGGCCGGCCTGCGCTGGAATCCGGCCGATTTCTTCGACCTGTTCGGTCCGACCAAGCGCAGCCACAAGGGGTACAGCGGCTTCGTTTCCTACGAACATCCGCTGCTGTACGAGCCGCCGGAGACGCTGAGCCTCGTCGCCAAGGTCGCCTATTTCGGTGACCTCGACACGCTGCCCGGCTTCCAGAACGTCGAGTCGCCGACCGACAAGCTCGGCGAGGCCGAGATCGGGCTCGTCTACAAATTCCCCCGGTCCTCGGTCGGCAGCGTCGACGACGAGACCGGCATCCTGTGGTCGCTCATGGCCCACGCCTACCATGCTGAAAGCGACATCACGCCGAGCGTGTTCGGCAAGTTCGACGTTGGCTGGCCGCTGCCCTTCGACCACACCTCGGTCTGGATCCGCACGGGCGCCGGCGTGGCGTCGGGCGATGTTGAAGAGCCCCTGTCCAACGCGTATTTCGGCGGGTTCCGCAACAACTACGTCGACAATGGCGAGGCCCAGCGCTATCGGGACCTGCTCAGCATGCCGGGGTTCGAGATCGATGCGCTGAACGGCCGTTCCTTCGTCAAAGGCATGCTTGAGCTTAACCTGCCCCCGATCCGGTTCGAGGCCCTGGGCAGCCCCGGCTTCTATGGCAGCTGGATCCGTTCGGCCCTCTTCACTACCGCGCTCGTGACCAACCCGGACTCCCCTCGAGACAAGGTCGAGGCGTTCAATGTCGGCGTGCAGTTCGACCTGCAGTTGCACGTCCTCAACCGACTGCCGATGATGCTGTCCCTGGGCTATGCCAGGGGATTCGAAGGTGACGGCCAGGGTGAGGACGAGATCATGCTGTCGCTCAAGGTGCTCTGAGGCGCTCATCGCTGCGTTGGGCTGCCGCGCATGATCCTGCAGTGGATCCTCCGCGGCACCATGGCGCTGCTGCCCGTGCTGGTGTTCCTCGGCGCGCTGATCTATTTCGACAGCTTCAAGGTCGTGCGCGCGAAGGCGATCATGATCGCCGCCGCGGCCGGCATGCTCGCCGCGTTTGCCGGCTACTGGATCAACGGCTTCCTGCTCGATCGCATCGAGATCGGCTACGTGCCGTATTCGCGCTGGATCTCGCCGTGGCTCGAGGAGTCGCTCAAGGCCGCGCTGATCGTCTACCTGATCCGCACCCGCCGCGTCGGCATGCTGGTGGATGCCGCGATCTACGGGTTCGCCGTGGGCACGGGGTTCGCCCTGTTCGAGAACCTGTACTTCCTGATGATGCGGCCCGAAACGCATCCTGCGGTGCAGGTCATCCGCGGCTTCGGCACGGCGATCATGCACGGCGGCGCGACCGCGGTCTTCGCTATCGTCGCGGTTTCGCAGGCCGAGCGCTATCCCGACAAGTGGCTGCGCGTCTTCCTGCCCGGCCTGGTCGGCGCCGTACTCCTGCACGGGGTCTACAACACGCTGCTGGTCCGCCCGGTATTCGCGACCCTGGGCGTGCTCATGCTGCTGCCGCCGCTCATCTATTTCGCCTTCGAGAACAGTGAAAAGGCACTGCGGGACTGGCTCGAGTCGGACCTCGACTCCGACGTGCAGCTGATCGAGACGATCAACGCCGGTGAGTTCCTCGATTCGCATGCCGGGCGCTATGTGCACTCGCTGCAGGACAAATTCGACGGTCCTGTTCTCGCGGACATGCTGTGTTACCTGCGCCTGCACTGCGAACTCGCCTTGCGCGCCAAGGGCGTGCTGATGCTGCGGGAGAGCGGCTTCGCAGAGCCGCCGTTTGACGATGAGCTGAAGGCACAGATCGAAGAGTTGCGCTATCTCGAGCGCAGCCTCGGGAAATCGGGGCAGCTCGCGCTGCGTCCCATTCTCATGGCGACGGGCAAGGATCTCTGGCAGTTGCAGTGGCTGCAGCACTGAGTACGCCGCACTGACAACGACCAGCGCCCGCACTCGGCGGCTGGGTCATCCACGGCCGCTGGCGTTCTTTCTGGCGTCGAGTTCCGCCCACCGCTCGAACGCCACCTCGAGCGCCTGCTCGATTGCCGTCGCGCGAGTCGCGTCCTTGCGCAGCTGCTCGCCGCCCCGCTTATGGTACTCGGGCCCGCTCATCGCCGCGGTCAATGCGCGCTGTTCGACCTCGAGCGCCTCGATCTGCAGCGGCAACTGCTCCAGCTCCCGCGTTTCCTTGTAGCTCATCTTCACCGGCGCCTTCTTCGCCACCTGGCCCGCCGGTCCTCCCTCTCCGGCCCTGGCGGGAGAAGGTTGGGGTGAGGGCATCACCGTCGACCGCTGCCGCAGCCAGTCGCTGTAGCCGCCGACGTATTCGCGCCAGCGGCCGTCGCCCAGCGGTGCAAGCACCTGCGTCACCACATTGTCGAGGAACGTGCGGTCGTGGCTCACCAGCAGCAGCGTGCCGGAGTAGTCCTGCAGCGTCTGCTCCAGCAGCTCCAGCGATTCGATGTCGAGGTCATTGGTGGGTTCGTCCATGACCAGAACGTTCGCCGGCCGCGCGAAGAGCCGCGCCAGCAGCAGCCGGTTGCGCTCGCCACCGGAGAGCAGGCGCACCGGCGAATCCGCGCGCTGCGCCGGAAACAGGAAATCGCCGAGATAACTGATCACGTGCCGGCGCGATTCGCCTTCGCCGACCCAGTCGGAGTTGGGGCTGATGGTGCCCGCCACCGTGGCGTCCAGGTCGAGCTGCGCGCGCAGCTGGTCGAAATACGCGACGCTGATCTGCGAGCCAAACCGGACTTCGCCAGTGTCGGGTTCCAGCGTGCCCAGGATGAGCTTGAGCAGCGTCGATTTGCCCGCGCC
>JAPLSF010000301.1 GCA_026398785.1 Pseudomonadota bacterium
GCCTGAGCTCGGCCACCGCATCATCGAGATCGGCGCGATCGAACTCGTGAACCGGCGACGCACGGGCAAGCAATTTCATCGCTACCTGTGCCCGGACCGCACGATCGACCCGGGCGCCGTGCAGGTGCACGGCCTCACGACTGAATTCCTGAGCGGCCAGCCGCGCTTCGCCGATATTTTCGACGAGCTGCGCGAGTTCATGGCGGGAGCCGAGCTGATCATCCACAACGCGCCGTTCGACGTCGCGTTCATGGACGCGGAACTCGCGATGCTCGCCGCGAAGGGCGTGCTCGAGCAGAAAGTGACGACGCGCGACGTCTGCGGCGTGCTCGACACGCTTGCCCTGGCTCGTCAGATGCACCCTGGCCAGCGCAACAGCCTCGACGCGCTGTGCAAGCGCTATTCGATCGACAATTCGCACCGCGACTTGCACGGCGCGTTGCTCGACGCCGACCTGCTGCTCGAAGTCTACCTGGCCATGACGGGCGGGCAGGGCGCGCTGACCCTGGACGACAAAGCCACTGCGGCAGGAGTCGTCGCGGCAGTGACGCAGGCCGTGCGCCCGGTGGGCACACTCGTCGTGCTGCGTGCCACCGAGGAAGAGCTGCAGGCGCACCAGACGATGCTGACGCTGCTCGACAAGAAGAGCGGCGGCAAGACCGTGTGGCGCCAGTTCGAGCCCGCACCCGAGGCGGCTGCACCCGCGCCATGAGCCACATGCTTGCACAGTCGTTCGGCCAGGCTTTCCTTGGACGGTCACCGGGCTGGTACAAGCTCACGATCGTCGGATTCCTGCTGCTGAACCCGATCGTCATGCTGCTCGCCGGGGCGACGATCACCGGCTGGCTGCTGATGGGCGAGTTCATCTTCACGCTCGCCATGGCGCTGCGATGTTATCCGCTGCAGCCGGGCGGCCTGCTCGCGATCGAAGCCGTCATTATCGGTCTCACCACGCCGGAAAGCGTGTATGAGGAAGTCACCGGCGCCTTCCCCGTGATCCTGCTGCTGATCTTCATGGTTGCGGGCATCTACTTCCTGCGAGATCTGCTGCTGTTCGTCTTCACGCGTCTGATCCTGCGGATACGGTCGCGCGAATCACTGGCGCTGATGTTCTGCGGCGTGTCGGCAGTGCTGTCGGCCTTTCTCGACGCGCTGACTGTAGTGGCTGTTGCGGTCACCGTCGGCATGGGTTTTTTCGAGGTCTATCACCGCGTCGCTTCGGGCAAGACGCACACGACGCTGCATCACGATGCCGCGCAGGACGCCGAAGTGCAGGTATTGCACCGCGACAACCTCGAAGCGTTCCGTGGGTTCTTGCGCGCGCTGATGATGCACGGCGCCGTCGGCACGGCGATCGGTGGGGTGATGACGCAGGTGGGCGAACCTCAGAACCTGCTGATCGCAGAGCACGCTGGCTGGAACTTCGGCGAATTCTTCCTGGTGATGGCGCCAGTCACTGTTCCCGTCGCACTCGCGGGCTTCGCGACCTGCTGGCTGGTCGAGCGGTTCCGCCTGTTTGGCTATGGCACGCCGCTCCCGGACGCGGCTCGCGCCGTGCTCGAGGACTACTCACGTGAACTCGCGGCTCGTTCGACGCCCCGCGACAAACAACTGCTGATCGTCCAGGCGATCGTCGCGATCCTGCTGGTACTGGCGCTGGCCTTCCATGTCGCCGAAGTGGGACTGATCGGGCTGCTGGTCATCATTCTGGCCACCGCCTTCACGGGGGTCACCGAAGAGCACCGGATCGGCAAAGCTTTCGAGGCTGCGCTGCCCTTCACGGCACTGCTGGTCGTGTTCTTCGTGATCGTCGCCGGGATTCACGACCAGCACCTGTTCGAACCCATGATCAACCGCGTGCTTGCGCTCGAGGGCAGCCTGCAGGCCGTGATGCTGTATCTTGCGGCCGGGGTGCTCTCATCGATCAGCGACAACGTCTTCGTCGCCAGCGTCTACATCACCGAGATCAAGGCGGCGCTGTTGCAGGGGACGATCACGCGCGAGCAGTTCGACTGGCTGGCGGTGGCGATCAACACCGGTACCAACATTCCGAGCGTCGCGACGCCCAACGGCCAGGCCGCCTTCCTGTTCCTGCTGACGTCGACCCTGGCACCCCTGATCCGCCTCGGTTACGGCCGCATGGTCTGGATGGC
>JAPLSF010000276.1 GCA_026398785.1 Pseudomonadota bacterium
CTGTCGCGGTCGAGCTGCTTTTCGTAGGCGTCCACGCGGCTGTCGCGCGCCAGCACCGCCTGCGCCAGCTCCGCGTCGCGCTCGACGAGCGACTTGACCGCCGCGGCGACCTGCTCGATGACGAGCGCACCCATCTCGAGCGCGTGCAGCCGGAGGCCGGCCACCGACTGGTCGACATTGCTCGACGTGTGCGGCTCGGTCGGATCTGAAACCTGCATGACCGCGGCGTCCATTGCCCGACTCAGCCGTAGCGGCCCGTGATGTAGTCCTCGGTCGCTTTCTTGGACGGGTTGGTGAAGATCTTCGCCGTTGCGTCGACCTCGACCAGCTCGCCCAGGTACATGAACGCCGTGAAATCGGACACGCGCGCTGCTTGCTGCATGTTGTGCGTGACGATCAGTACCGTGACGCGCTGCCGCAGCTCGGTGATCAGTTCCTCGATCTTGGCCGTTGCGATCGGATCGAGCGCGGACGTAGGTTCGTCGAACAGCAGAATTTCGGGCTCGGTTGCGAGCGCGCGTGCGATGCATACCCGCTGCATCTGGCCACCGGACAGCGCCAGGGCAGATTCGTTCATGCGATCCTTGACCTCGTCCCAGATTGCCGCAGCGCGCAACGCCTTCTCGACGCGCTCGGCCAGTTCGGTCCGGCCGCTGAAGCCGCGCAGCCGCAAGCCATAGGCCACGTTCTCGAACACGGTCTTGGGGAACGGATTCGGCTTCTGGAACACCATCCCGATCCGCATGCGGACCTCGATCGGATCCACTTCCTTGGCGACCAGGTTGATGTTTTCCGGGTGCAGCATGATACTGCCCGAGTACTTCGTGTCCGCCTGCAGGTCGTGCATGCGGTTGAAGCAACGCAGGAACGTGCTCTTGCCGCAGCCCGACGGGCCGATCAGCGCGGTAACGTGGTTCTCCGCGATGCGCAGGTTGATGTTCTTCAGCGCCTGGTTCGTGCCGTACCAGAAGTCGAGTTTCTCGGCGATGGCCTTGGCGGAACTTGCGGCCGCGACCTTGCGCTCCTCCATGGCGATGGAGAATGTCGGCGTGGCGGCCTTTTCGGCGAGGGTCGTATTCATGCTCGTGTTCATGCTCGTGGCACTCACCAGTTGATCTTCTTGCGGAAGCGGTAGCGGATGTAGATCGCGATGGCGTTCATCGCCAGCGTCATGCCGAGCAGGATGGCGGCGGCAGCGGCTGCATTCTGCTGGAATGCCTGGTCAGGCCTGGACACCCAGTTGAAGATCTGGATCGGCATCGCCGTGAATTCGCTCCAGAGCCAGTCCCAGTTGAGGAACGGAAACTCGCCCGTCACCGGCGAGCCCGGCAGGAACGCGATGAAGCTCAGTGCACCGATCGTGATGATCGGGGCCGTCTCGCCAATCGCACGCGACAGGCCGAGGATCAGGCCGGTGAGGATGCCGCCGGTGGAATACGGCAGCACGTGGTCCTTGGTGACTTCCCAGCGCGTCGCGCCGAGCCCATAGGCCGCTTCACGAATCGCCTTGGGCACGGCCCGCAGCGACTCGCGCGTGCCGACGATGATGATCGGCAGGATCAACAGCGCCAGCGTGAGGCCGGCCGACAAAACACTCTGGCCAAAACCGAACTGGTAGACGAACAGGCCGAGCGCCAGCAGACCGTAGACGATCGAGGGGACGCCGGCGAGATTGGTCACGTTGATCTCGATGATTCCCGTGAACCAGTTCTTCGGCGCGTACTCCTCCAAGTAGATACCCGCGGCAACGCCCACCGGCAGCGAAACGACGGCCGTCACCAGCATGATCATCGACGTGCCGACCCAGGCTGACAGGATGCCGGCGCGTTCCGCTTTGCGTGAAGGGAATTGAGTCAGGAAGTCCCAGCCAAAGCGCGACGCCCCGTCGCGCACCAGGTCGAGGAACAGCAGCGCGAGCAGGCCGAGGCAGCTCATCAAGATCAGCAGCCCCACGACCACGAACAGCTTGTCGAGGTGCTTGCGCCGCGACAGGCCGTGGCGGAGTTCCTCGATGGTCATTACTGCGGCCATCTCAGTAGGCCTCCCGGAACCTGCGGGTCAGGAAAAAGCCGATGAGGTTGAACACCAGCGTCATCAGCATCAACACCAGGCCCGCGGCGAAGATGCTCTGGTAACCGATGCTGTCGTGCGGCAGGTCGCCCAAGCTCACCTGCACGATGTAGGCGGTGATCGTCGCCGCCGGCTCGGTCGGGTTGAACGTCAGCGTCGGCTGCATGCCAGCCGCGATCGCGACGACCATCGTCTCGCCGATGGCGCGCGAGATTCCCAGGATATAGGCCGCGGCGATGCCCGAGAGCGCGCCCGGCACGACCACGCGCATCGCGGTCTGCAGCCTGGTGGCACCCATCGCATAGGACCCTTCGCGCATGTAGCGCGGCACGGCACGCATCGCGTCTTCACTGACCGACGCCACGTACGGCACGATCATGAGGCCGATCACGAGGCCTGCGCTCAGCATGTTGAAGCCCGGCAGGTCGGGGATCAGTTTCTGCAGGAATGGGGTAACCATCAGCAGCGCGAAGTACCCGTAGACCACCGTGGGAACCGCACCGAGCAGTTCCAGGATCGGCTTCACCGTCTCGCGCATGCGGTACGTCGCGAACTCCGAAAGGTAAACGGCAATGATCGTGCCGAGCGGGATGGCGACCAGCAGCGCGACGAACGTCACCGTCAGCGTGCCGGAAACCAGCGGCATGATGCCGTAGTGCGCGTCGTCGAAGAGCGGCGTCCACTGCGTGTCGGTCAGGAAGTCCTTGATCGAGACGTGCTCGAAGAACGCCGCTGACTCGTAGACCAGGATGAACACGATCGCGAGCGTCGTGAAAACCGCAACGAGCGCTGCCGCCAGCAGTATCAGTTCTATGACCCGGTCGCGGTGCTTGCGATAGCGCAGCGAAGAGAAGACCCCCTCCCCCATCGCCGCCGTGCGAGTTGTGGCCGTAGTCGACATGAGCCCTTCCCCAATGCGGCGCCTTGGCGGCGCTCCGGTCTAGACACGAACGGGCCGGGACCTTACGTTCCCGGCCCGGCCCCTCCGGCGTGTGACCCGGTTAGAGTTTACCTTCCAGCGCCTGCAACTGTTCGATCGTGATGCCGACCTGCGGTATGCCGCCGAATACGGTGCCGAGTTTGCCAGCCTGGAAATGCTTCCACGCGAGTTCGTAGGCGCTCTTCGGCAAGGGCAGGTAACCGACTTCGCCCACCAATTGGCCGTTCGTCATCATGAACTGCACGAACTCGCGGACTTCCGGACGCACGGCGGCCGTGTCACGCACGTAGACAAACAGGGGGCGCGACAGGGGATTGTAGGTGCCATTGGTCACGTTCTCGAGGCTCGGGCCCACCGGGCCCTTGCCCTTGCCATTGTCGATCGCGACCGCCGTCAACTTGTCCTTGTGCGCGGCGTAGTACGCGTAGCCGAAGTAGCCGAGCGCATTCTTGTTGGTCTCGACACCCTGCACCAGCGTGTTGTCGTCTTCGCTGGCGGTGAAGTCGCCACGGCTGGCTTTCGCCTTGCCGTTAATTGCCTCGGTGAAGTAGTCGAACGTGCCCGAGTCGGCGCCTGGCCCGAACAGCATCAGCTTTTCCTTCGGGAACTTCGGGTTGACCTGGTTCCAGGTCGTGATGCGGCCCTGAGCGGCCGGTTCCCACATCTTCCTGAGTTCGGCCACGGTCAGCGACTTGGCCCAGGTGTTAGCGGGATTGATCACGACCGTCAGTGCGTCGAACGCCACCGGCAGTTCCATGTACTTGATGCCCGCCTTGCGGCAGGATTCCATTTCTTCGACCGAGATCGGGCGGGAGGCGTTCGCCATGTCCGTCTCGCCGCGGCAGAACTTCTTGAAACCGCCGCCGGTGCCCGAAACACCGACTGTGACGCGGATCTTGCCGCGCTTCTGGATCTGAAACTCCTCGGCGAAGGCCTCGGAGATCGGGAACACGGTGCTGGAGCCGTCGATCTTGATCGCGGCCTGCGCGTCGGCGCGCCCAGGCGCGCCGAAGGCCAGGAGGCCGAGCGCGAGGGCCGGAAGGGTGATCTGCTGCCAGGAAAGCTTCATGAAAGGCATCCTCTGCTGTGGGTCGGTCCAGGGGCGGGCGCCCCTGTCCATGCCGCGGAGTCTGCCGCTCCACTGTGACAGCCATGTGACAAACCCGACGTTGTCGCAAGTGCTTGATTCTAGGAGCCTCTATGGCTTTAATGCAGACCCGGCCCGGGTCCTGTACCAATTCCAGAGGCGAGCCCAGCACGATGTCCCCGACCCTTGCCCTGTCCGAAGACCTGCTGCGTCGGCCGTCCGTGAGTCCCGAGGATCACGGTTGCATGGATGTCATCTGTGCCCGGCTCGAGCCGCTCGGGTTCAGCAACGAACGGCTGCGTTTCGGTCCGGTCGAGAACCTCTGGTCACGGCGGGGTAATGGCAGCCCGGTCCTCTGCTTTGCCGGTCACACGGACGTCGTGCCGACCGGTCCGCGCGAAGACTGGCGCACCGACCCCTTCGAGCCCGTCGTCGTCGATGGCGTGCTATATGCACGCGGCGCCGCCGACATGAAGAGCAGTCTTGCAGCGATGGTGACGGCCACGGAACGGTTCATTGCCAGGCATCCCCGTCACGCGGGCTCGCTCGCCTTCCTGTTCACGAGCGACGAGGAAGGCCCGTCGGTCGACGGTACGCGCAAGGTGATGGAAGTGCTCGAAGCGCGTCATGAGAAAATCGACTGGTGCGTCGTCGGCGAGCCGACCAGCGGCGACACTCTCGGCGACACGATCAAGGTTGGGCGTCGTGGCTCGCTCTCCGGTCGCCTGACGGTGCATGGCGTGCAGGGTCACGTCGCCTATCCGCACCTCGCCGACAATCCGGTGCACGGTTTCGCGCCTGCGCTCGCGGAACTGGTCGCGATGCACTGGGACGAAGGCAATGATTTTTTCCAGCCGACCACGTTCCAGGTTTCGAACATCGCGGCCGGCACCGGTGCGCCCAACGTCGTGCCCGGCGAATTGAAGGCTCGCTTCAACTTGCGTTTTTCGACGGAACAGACCGTCGAAAAGCTGCAGCAACGCGTGCTGGCAGTGCTCGACCAACACCGCGTGAAATACTCGCTGGAGTGGTTCGTCTCCGGCCTCCCCTTCCTGACGCGCCCCGGCACGCTGACCGCGGTCGTAGAGCGGGCCGTGCGCGAAACCATGGGGCGCAGCCCTCAGCTCTCGACGACCGGTGGCACTTCCGATGGGCGCTTCATCGCGCCGACCGGTGCGCAGGTGGTGGAACTCGGCGTGATCAACGCGACGATCCACAAAGTCAACGAGTGCGTGCGGATCGCGGACATCGATACGCTGAGCCTCGCCTACGAGCGGATCATGGAGCTGCTGCTGACGGGGAAGGAGCGGAAGGGGAGGAAGGGAAGGAAGGCGAGGAAGGCGAGGAAGGGCAGGAAGGCATCAGCCGGAGAGGACTAACCCTTTCCTGAACTTCCTGTCCTTCCTCCCCTTCCTCCCCTTCCTGCCCTTCTTACCGCTTCCGCCAGTTCGCTAACACGCCGACCGCGGCGAGACCGAGCAGGTTGAGCAGCACCCAGAACGGCATGCTGAACCCGAGGAACCGCCACGTGACCTTGGCGCACTCCCCCGACCCGCTCAGCACCTTGCCCAGCACTTCGTGCAGCGGCAACACATCCATCATGTACTCGAGACTGGCGCCGCATTCCGCGACCGCGCCCGGTGGAGCATTGATGACGTAAATGTGACGGGCGGCGACGCCGACACCAGCCAGTGCTGCGAGCACGATCAGCGTGCTGTAGACCCGCCGCATTCCCGCGCTGGCAGGGTTGTGCAGCCAGGCGAGCAGGAACATCACGCCCGTCGTGATCACTGCGACCCGCTGCAGGATGCAGAGCGGGCACGGCTCTTCGCGCAGTCCGTACTGGACGAACAGCGCGTAGGCCATGAGGCCCGCACACCAGAGGAATCCCGCCAGGTTCAGCGTGCGGGTCTGCAGCCACCATGACTGCCGGGAATCGAAGGAAAGGTTCAAATGCGTGCTCTCCGCGTCCCGGGAAGGAGAAGTTCAGCCCTGGTCGGCCTGCTTCGACGCGCGCGCCGCGGAGATCTGGCGCTCGACGTCCTCGATCGACAAGTGGCGGATGTCCTTGCCCAGCACCATATAGACCACGTATTCGCAGATATTCTTCGCGTGGTCGCCAACGCGCTCGAGCGCGCGTGCGAGGCTCAAGATGTCCAGCGTGCGTCGGATCGCCCGCGGGTCTTCCATCATGAACGTGATGCACTGGCGCTGGATGGCCTCGTACTCTTCGTCGATCACCCGATCGCGGCGAGCCACGCTTAGCGCCGCCTCGGTGTCAAGACGGGCGAAGGCATCGAGCGCGCCGTGCACCATGTCTGCAACGAGTTCGCCGATGTGCTTCAGCTCTCGGTAACGATCCGCGGTGCGGTCGGAATTCGACAACCGAGAGGCAGCGTGACCGAGCTTTTCGGTCTCGTCGCCGATGCGTTCCAGGTCGGTTATGGTCTTGATGACCGCCACGATCAGGCGCAGGTCCGAAGCCGTCGGCGCGCGCGTCGCCAGGATGCGGCTGCAGTCTTCGTCGATGGAAACTTCCATCGAGTTGACCTTGTGGTCCTGCCGGCCGACTTCCTCGCCGAGCCGGCTGTCGCCGTTGACGATGGCCTTGACGCCGTTCTGGAGCTGCTGCTCGACGAAGCCACCCATCTGCAGCACGCCGGTCCGGATGCCTTCGAGCTCCGCGTTGTAGCGGCTGTGGATGTGGTGGGAAAGGTCGGAGGTGTCCATCACGGTTATTGATCTCCCGAAGCTGCCGTCTTGTACAGGACGGCCCGGACTGAAACAAGTTCAACCGGGCCAACAAGAAAACACCCTCCCCACGCCCTCGCCCGGGGGATGCTGGCGAGGGGGGGCCTTGCGGGCCCGGGGGAGGGTTCCACGGGGGAACGTCGGGTCAGAACTTGTAGTTCAGGTCGATCTGCAGACGATCGTAATCGAGGCTGTCGTTCACCGCAAAATACGGGTCACTGGTCTCGTTCTTGTTGAGCGTGTTCAGGAAGTAGGTCGCCTGGATGTTGAAGTTGCGCACCGGGGCGTAGGCGCCACGGATCACGAAGCCCTTGGTGTCCGTGCGCCCGTCGCCGAAGTCCGAGTCGACGAACTGGCCGAAGAGCGAGTCGGCGTCGAGTTCCTGGTACCAGAGCGCGGCGCTCCACGTCTTCGGGTTGCTGGCGCGACCCAGCGAGGCGCCGATGGCGTAGGCCGTGCTTTCGTCGACGCCCGATGCCATGTTCTCGGCATAGTTCGCCCACAAGGAAAGCGGCTGGTTGAACACGGTCAGACCCATCTCGCCGCTCAGCTCGAGAATCTCGTAGTCGTACCGCAGGTAGTTCGCGTTGGTGGTGGAAACGACGGACACGGCGGGTGTCGTATTGGTTGCACCCACGGTGGTCGTGACACGAACGGGGTAGGTCGTGTTGCCGTTGCCGGTGTTGCCGAACAGGATCGAAGTCTGGTCCTGGCAGGCGCCGCAGTCATAGTAGTGGGCCGCGACACGCGTTTCGCCGCCGAACAGCGCGAACTTCAGGCCCAACTGGGCGCCGACGACGTTACCGTCGCTATTTTCGCCGACCGGGTTCGAGTTGTACTGCTCCGAGAGCCACCAGCCGTAGGCGCTGCCAAACAGCATGCCGCGGTCGAACTTGACCGCGCCGCCCTCGGGGTTGTAGTCGCCGTCGTAAAACAAGCTGTTGCCCGGACGCCAGAACGGCCACGGCTGCTTGCCGAGGACCACGTTCACGCCGCTGTACGCGTTCCAGTCGATATAGGCCATGTCCACGCCAATCGACTTGCGTGTACTCTGCGTGCCGAGCGTCTGGTTCGACGAACGCGGGTCGTCGGCGCCCGTCGCAAACAGGAGCGTGCCGTTGACGTGATCCGTGATCTTGGCATCGAAGCCGAGACGTGCGCGGATGCGATGGCGATAGCGGTCGGCGGCGTCGTCGACGAAGGCAGGTACAGTCGGGGTGGCAGCGACCACACGCTCCGTCCAGATGTTCTCGGAACGGTAACGGATGTCGCCGCGGCCCTTGATCTTCGCGGCCCAGTCGGCACCTTTCACCTTGGCGATCTCATTCGAAGCGACCGCGCCTTCCTCACGCAGTTCCTTGGTCTGGGACTTCAGGTAGTCCATTTCCGCCTCGCGGCGGTCAGCCAGGGCCTGCAATTCCGAGTTCTGCGTCTTGAGCTCAGCATTGGTCGCTTCGAGACGGCTGAGACGCTCGGCGAGTGCCTGCATCTGCGACTGGATGGACTGAACTTCGGCCTTGGTGGCCGCGCCCTTGGTCTGCGCGGACGCGTCCGCGGCACTGAGCGTCAGTGCGGCGGCGACAGCGGTCGCAAGCACGGTCGATTTCACATTGATCCCCTTTCGGTGGTTTGCCCGTCAGTTTCGGCTGCGCCGGGGTCGTGCTCGTGAACACTCCCCCGGCGTTTCCTTGGCGCACTTTGTACGCTGGGAATGTGACAGGCAGATTGCAGTGCCGCGACAGAATTACTGCGCCGAGCAGCGCTGGAACGCGCCGTCGGCGTGCAGTTGCAGGTGGGTGATGTCGCCTCAAGGCCCCGTACGCCGCTGGCGCGTGCCGGGCGCCGAGTTCAACGAAGTCAGGCGACTCCGGCCACCGGACTTTCACGCAGCTGGACTCGCGCCGGCGGAAAGTGACATGTAAACGAGCTGCCTTTGCCTTCTTCGCTCGTGATCTCGAGCTGCGCGCCGTGCCGCTGCAGTGCGTGCTTGACGATCGCGAGTCCGAGCCCGGAGCCTCCCAGCTTGCGCGAACGGCCCGCGTCGACACGGTAGAAGCGCTCCGTCAATCGCGGGATATGCGCGGCCGGAATGCCGATGCCCGTGTCGCTGACCGCGACGTGACTGCCGCGGCCGTCTGTCCAGTAACGCACTGACACCGTGCCTTCCGGCGGTGTGTACTTGACTGCGTTCGTGATCAGGTTCTGGAAGATCGAGTGCAGTTCCGATTCGGCGCCGAGCAGCAGCGCGTCCGATTCGAGGTGCACGTCGAACTTCGCCGGGCGATCGGGACGCGAGAGGGCTTCCCTCCGCATCAACGCGAGCAGCCCGGCCACGTCGATCGGTTCCGTTTCCGCCTCGCCCCTGCCAGCTTCGAGCCGGGACAGCTCCAGCAGGTCGGATACGATGTTGTGCATGCGTTCGGACTGACGCTGCATCTCGCGCACCGGCTCCCGCCAGGTTTCGTCCAGCGTGGAATCTTCGGCCAGCGTATCGAGGTAGCCACGCACCACGGTCAGCGGCGAACGCAGTTCGTGCGACGCGTTGGCCACGAAATCACGGCGCATGCTTTCGAGTCGTGCTTCGCTGGTGACGTCGCGGACAATCAGCAATTGCAGGTCGCGCGCGCTGGTAGTGACGAGGTTGAAGGCGAACCAGCGATCACCGAGGTTGGGCATGTGCACCCGCGGCCCCGGGCCCTTCCCACCGTTCACGACGTACTCGACGAAATCGGGCTGGCGGATCAGATTGTCGATGCGGATGCCGTAGTCGAGCTTGCGGCGCAACCCCAGCCATTGCGCCGCCGTCGGATTGAACCAGAGAATCTCGCGCGTGGGTCCGAGCAGGATCGTGCCGTCCGGCATGGCCGACGTCATGCGCCGCAGTTCCCGCAGCAGCATGAGCGCGCGGCGCTTGTGGAAGCGCTTGCGCTGGTAGAGCCGGTTGGCCCTCTCGACCGTTTCGCCCCACAAGCCGCGCATGTTGGGCGGCCGCAGGATGCTGCGCAAGCGCAGCCAATTCTCGAAACGGATGAGATTGCGCGCCTGCCAGGCGACGATGGCGGCGAGGTACAGCGAGGTACACAACCCCGGTCGATCGATTATCCAACCGATAGCCAGGGCCACCAGCAGGCCACTGACGATACCAAGGAGATACTGCCAGGCAGGTCGGGACAAGCGCTGCGGCCCTCGGTCCGTGGATCGACCCGCTTAGTCGGGCCGGGTCGAGAAACGATACCCCGAACCGCGGACCGTCTGCACGAGCGAGTCGCAGGCAAATGGTTCCAGCGCCTTGCGCAACCGGCGGATGTGCACGTCCACCGTGCGCTCCTCGACATACACGTTGCCGCCCCAGACGCGGTCGAGCAGCTGGCTGCGCGCGTACACGCGCTCGGGGTGTTCCATGAAGAACTGCAACAGGCGGTATTCCGTGGGACCGAGCGACACCGTCTGCTCGCCGGCAATGACGCGATGGCTGACCGGGTCGAGCTTGAGTGCACCCGCCTCGATCGCTTCGCCCGATGCCGTGGGCGACGTCCGGCGCAGCACCGCCTGGATCCGTGCCAGCAGTTCCCGGGGGCTGAACGGCTTGGTGACGTAATCGTCGGCGCCGCCTTCGAGACCCGCCACCTTGTCCTGCTCCTCGGCGCGGGCCGTCAGCAGGATCACCGGCAGGTCCTGCGTCTCCTTGTTGCGCTTGATCGAGCGGGTGAGTTCGAGTCCGCTCTGGTCCGGCAGCATCCAGTCGACGAGCAGCAGGTCGGGGCGCGAATCGGCAATGCGGGAACGCGCTTCGCTGCAATCCTCGGCCTCGCTGACCGTGAAACCGGCGCGACGCAGCCCGAACGCGATCATGTCGCGAATAGGCTTTTCGTCCTCGACGATCAGGATCTGCTTGCCCGTCATGACTGGTCCGGTTGCTGCGTATGCCATTGCGAGCGCATTACATGCGCCAATTATGACAGTCCCGTGACGGCTGGCCTTGCGGGACGCGCGACATCGTCACGAATGTAGACCGGCACGGCCTCTGCCGCGTCCACGCCTTCACCTTTCTGTAGCATTCTCTCCCCGAGGCGCGCAATCGCATCGGCGCGTGGATACACGCCTTCGCGGTAGCTGAGGCCGGCGGATTCGAGCCGGGCCCGGAGTTCCGGATACCGCGCGATGCCGTTGCCCGCAAAGTGCGTGACGGTGGGCGCCGGCTGCACGCGGTCTTCGGGGCCGACCGCTTCCGCGGTCAGCACGATGGGCACGCAGGGGTTACCTGGTTCGAACCGGTAGCAGCCCCAGTACACCTCGTTCATACGCGCGTCGTTGCAGACGAGGACGCCTGCGGAAGGGGAGGAAGGGGAGGAAGTGAGGAAGGCGACGGCGGCGAGGCTCGAGACCGGCGCGACGCGCAGACCCGCTCCATACGCGAGTCCCTGAATCACGCCCGCCGCGATCCGCAGCCCGGTGAAGCTGCCGGGTCCGCGACCGAACGCGAGCCCGTCGAGGTCCTTGAGACAGCAGCCCGCTGCCGCCAGCAACTCGTCGATCATCGGCAGAATGAGATCGGCGTGACCGCGCTCCGTGACGATGAACCGCTGGCGCAACTCGCCGTCGGACCACAGCAGTGCGGCCGAGCAGGCCTCGGTCGACGTATCGATCGCCAGCACGCGCAACCGTGTCATCCGAGCTTCTCACGGAGGAAGGCCCGCACGTCTTCGAGCGCGCGCGTGCGCCGCATCGGCGGCAGGCTGGTGATGAACTGACGTCCATAGCCCTTCGTCACCAGCCGAGTATCGCAGAGCATGACCACGCCGCAGTCGGTTTCATCGCGGATCAGCCGGCCGACGCCCTGCTTCAACGCGATCACCGCCTGCGGCACCTGCTCGTCGAAGAACGGGTTACCGCCCTGCTCGCGGATCGCCGCGAGCCGCGCCTTGAGCAGCGGATCGTCCGGTGCCGCGAACGGCAGCTTGTCGATGATCACGACGCTGAGGGCCTCGCCCTTCACGTCGATGCCTTCCCAGAAACTGCCGGTGCCGAGCAGCACGGCATTGCCGGCTTCACGAAACGCGCGCAGCAGATGATCGCGCGAGGCGCCGCCCTGGATCAGCACCGGGAACGGCGGAGTCTCGCCCCACTGCCGATACAGCTCTTCGGCGCCCTCGCGCAGGCCACGATGGCTCGTGAACAGGATGAACGCACGGCCGCCGCTCGCCTCGAGCACCGGCAACGCCGCGTTGATCACGTTGCGCGAATGGTCCGGTGCACCTGGTTCCCCGAGGCCTTTCGGCAGGTACATGAGCGCCTGGTTCGCGAAGTCGAACGGGCTCTCGAAACGCACGGTTGTCGCGCGTGTGAGCCCACTGCGGCGCTTGAAGTGGGAGAAGTCGTCACCGACGGCGAGTGTCGCTGACGTGAGGATCCACGCGCACGGTTGCGTCTCCATCAGCGACGAGAGCTGGCTCGCGACGTCCACGGGCGCGAAATGCGCGCTGACGTTGCGCGCACTGGTTTCGGCCCAGCGCACGCCGCCCGGCGCTGCCTCGGCCGTCAACGAACGCAGCCGATCCGCATTTTCCTCGAGCCGCTCCTGCAGGCGCTTGAACGCGGCTTGCCCGTCGGCGCCGAGCGGTGCGATGGCCTCAGCCAGTTCCCTGGCGCGAGTGCCCAGTCCGTTCAACGCTTCGAGCAGGCGGTCCGGCCATTGCGCGTGCTCGAGCCGTGCGTCCTGGCCGCCAGTGATCGCCAGCACGGCCGCGATCTGCGCATCCAACCCGCTCAGTGCGCCGTCGACCTTGCCCGCCATCTGCTGCGCGAGCAGCAGTTCACCCGCAACGTCCTTCGAAATGCTGGCGAGCTGACGCGTGCTGACGCTGTACCCCAGGAACTGCGCGGCAACGTCCGGCAACTGGTGTGCTTCGTCGATCACGATCGCATCGGCGCCCGGCAGCAGGTCGCCGAACCCTTCTTCCTTCAGCACCAGGTCGGCCATCAACAGGTAGTGATTGACGACGACGATATCGGCGGCCTGCGCCTCACGCCGCGCCGCGAGCACGAAGCACTCTTCGAACTTCGGACATTCCGCACCGAGGCAGTTCTCGCGTGTCGACGTCACCCACGGCCACACGGGATCCTGTTCGCCGATGCCGGGCAACTCCGCGATGTCACCCCGCTTCGTCGTGTATGACCAGGAGCGAACCTTGGGTAACGCAGTCGCAACCTCCTTGCGCAACCCGCGCGCATAGGCCTGTTGCTCTGTCATGTCGAGCCGGTGACGGCAGAGATAGTTGGCGCGACCCTTGAGCAGCGCGATGCGCACCGGTCGGCCGATCGCAGCACAAATCGTCGGCAGGTCACGATGAAACAGCTGATCCTGCAATGCGCGCGTGCCGGTGGAGACGATGACCTTGCGACCCGACAGCAGTGCGGGCACGAGGTACGCGAACGTCTTGCCGGTACCGGTGCCCGCCTCGATCACCAGTTGCGTGCGTTCCTGCAGCGCGACAGCCACGTGCTCCGCCATCTCGATCTGCTGCGGACGCGTCGTGTAGCCCGGCAGCGCGCGGGCCAGCGGCCCTTCGGGGCCCAGGATTGCAGCCAGCGGCAGTGCCATGTGCGTCAGGAGAACGTCGCGCGAAAGCGCAGCAGCGCGGTCGAGGCCGGACCCAGCGGCTTCCTGAGCACCCAGCGGACGTGCGTGTAGTCGTTCTCGAGCGGTTTGCGCTGGCCTTTCTTGCCGCCACCCGCAGCGCGCGCAAGCATCTCGGGTGTCGCAAATGTGTCGCCGCCATCGACCGAGAACTGCACCTCGACCGCGGGACCCGTGGCCGAGCCACGCAGGTAACGCACACCGAACGGCAGGCGCTTGGTGACGACGATCGTGTCGACCGCCTGCTTGCCTGGATTACGCACGCGCAACGTGTAGTGAATCTCGTCGCCGGCGTTGAGCCGCTCGGCGGGGACCCAGCGACGAATCTCCTGCCCGCCCGGGCCAGCGCTCACTTCGAGTTTCTGCACTTCGATCGACGTCGCCAACGGACCGGATCCGGTGGCCTCGGCAACGCTCGGTTGCGCTGCGACGTCCTGGGCCAGCGCGCCGCCCTGCCCGGCCAGCATGCCCTGCAGCAGCAACAGAACGGACACCGCTATCGCCGCGGACGACCTGCGTCCGGGCCTGAATGTGCCCGGGCGCTGATGGGGTTCACTGTGGGTGCGGTGGGCAAGCATCGGGGGCGGACTCTGCGGGACGGGCGGATTCGAGGCAAGTGACATACCGGGCGCGGAGGCCTCGAAATACCCGTGTGGCGCAGAGGGTTCTGGTTCGTCCAGGCGCGGCCCCCGTGGGGCTGGGCATATCTACCGATTTGACAGTTGTTGCCAGCTGTACTATTGTGCAATGCAGCAATGCTGCAATGCAGCACCACTGGACAACCTAAGGAGATCACCATGTTCGTAGATATGCAGGAATACATCGCCGAGGGCGGTGATCTGCTCACCGGCAAGGTCCGCAGCTTCCGCAAGAATTCTGCTGAAACCGTGCGCGAAGCCATCACCGGCTCCGCCGAAACCCTGAAGGCCCTGAAGAGCCCCGTCCGCATGATCGCCCGGTCCAGCGTCAAGCTGACGTCGGTCTCGCAGACGGCCGTACAGAGCCTGATCGAGCTGCAGTCGGACGTCGTGACGTCCGCTCTGACAGACGTGGCGCTGCGCCTCGAGCGCGCGACTCGTGCCGAAAACATCGTCGAACTCGTGCGCGAGCAGCTTGAGCTCACGCCCGCCACGCGCGCGCGTATGGCGGAAGACGCGACCCGCGTCGTGACCATCGTCAAGGTGGCAGGCCGCGATTTCCGTAACGTCGCCAGGCACGCCTACGAGAGCATCGTCGAGAAGGAAGTCGAGGCGCCGAAAGCAGCCGTGCGTCGCTAGACCGCTGCCGCCAAGCGTGCGACCCGCAAGACCGTCAAGCGCGCCCGCAAGGCCGCGTAATGCTCTGATTCAGGACGAAGCCGGGCCCGCACTGCCGCGTCAAGACCAAGACGCGGGCCTTGGCCACAGGTCTCCCCCTGATTGCGCCCTCCCCGGAGGGCGCTTTTTTCTGGTGCGTACATTCCCGCACGCGCCGGTTATGTCGCAACGCAGCGCGATTAGGGTCGGGCGGCTATAATTTATCGACTGTGGCAGAAGGTCCTTTAATGACTACGAATACATCCCTGCGCG
>JAPLSF010000076.1 GCA_026398785.1 Pseudomonadota bacterium
ACCATCATGTTTGTTGCCGCCAGATTGCCTCTCGCCGCCCTCGCGTTGTCGACGCTGGTCGCGTGCGGCGCGCCCGCGCCGGAACCGAAGGACGATGCTGCAGCTGACGCGAAAGCCCGGGAGCTGGGCCGCGATACGGACAAGACGGTGCTGGACGACATGATCCAGACCCAGGACAGGGCGCGTGCCGTGGAAGGCGTGACCATGGACGCCAAGCGCAACCTCGACCAGGCGATCGACGCCCAGACGGGCGGCGCGAGCGACGAGTCGGGCGGCAATTAGCTCCGCGCCGCGACTGCGGCGGAGCGAGACCATGCAGCGCATTCCCGAGCCCGAACTCATGGACGAGGCCGAGCAGGCACGTGCCTATGCGATGGCCGACTTTGCCGAGCCCAATGCACGCTTCGTCGGCTATTTCGAGTCCGAGTTTCCCGACCTCAGAACAGGCTCGGTGCTCGACCTCGGCTGCGGCCCGGGCGACATCGTGCTGCGCCTGGCTACTCGCCTTGCCGGACTCACCGTGCATGGCATCGATGGCTCGGCGGCGATGCTGCGGTTTGCCAGCGAAAGCCTGCACGAAGCGCCGGAACTCGGCGGTCGGGTGCAGTTCATCGAGGGACTGCTGCCGGGCGCCATGCTGCCGTTGCCGGGCTACGACGCAGTCGTCAGCAACAGCCTGTTGCACCACCTGCACGATCCGGGCGTGTTCTGGCGTGCGGTGCGCGAGGCGGGCGCCCCAGGCGCAGCCGTGCTGGTGATGGACCTGTTCCGGCCGCAATCACAGGCCGCGGCGCAGGCCATCGTCGACCAGTACGCCGCGAGCGAACCCGACGTATTGCGGCAGGATTTCCTCGCGTCGCTCTGCGCCGCCTTCAAGCCCGACGAAATTCGCGCGCAACTGCATGCGTATGGCCTCGATGGCTTGCGCGTCAGGACCGTCTCCGACCGGCATCTGCTCATCACGGGTCGACTGCCGCTGCGATGAGCGACTTCTCCGCCTTCGAGCGGCTCGCCCTGCCGATCGTCCGCGGGCTGGTCGCCCTGTGGGTGCGGCCAGCGGTGCTGCCGGACGACGCGAAGTCGCGGCTTGGGGCCGGTCGCGTTCCCGTGTACGCGCTCGAAAAACGCAGCGTGATCGACCTCGCGGTGCTCGAGTACGTCTGCCGCGAGCGGGGCTTGCCGGATCCACACCTGCCGGTTGGCGCCAAGGCCGTGCTGCCGGATTCGCTGCTCTTCCTCGAGCGTCGCACCGGCTTTTTCGGGCAGCGCATCGATCGCCGCATGCCCGAGGCACTGCGCGCGCTGACGGCCGCGGCGGGCGAGGACATCACGTTCGATCCCGAGTTGATTCCGGTGAGCCTGTTCTGGGGCCGCGCCCCGGATCGTGAGCGCACGTGGTTTCGGCTGCTGATCGCCGAGGACTGGGACATCGGCGGGCGCTTCCGCAAGTTCCTCTCGCTGCTCATCAACGGCCGCAACCTGCTGGTGCTGTTCGGCGAGGCCATGCCGGTGCAGTCCGCGATGTCGGAGACGCGCGGCATGCCGCGCGGCCCGCGCCGGATGTGGCGCCAGCTGCGCATGCAGTTCCGCAACCAGCGCGCGGCGACGATCGGTCCCGATCTCTCGCATCGGCGCACGATCGTGACCGAAGTGCTGCGCACGCAGGCGGTGCGCGATGCTGTCCGGCAGGACGTGCGGGACAAGAAGATCGCCCGCCGCGACGCACTCAAAGTCGGACGCGGCTATGCGTACGAGATCGCGGCCAACTACTCGCACGCGTTCGTCGTGTTCATGTCGGGAATCCTCGGCAGGCTCTGGAACCGGCTCTACGACGGCGTCGAGCTTGCCAATTTCGCGAGCCTGCAGGCCGTCGACGAGGGCAGCGAAATCATCTACGTGCCGTGCCACCGCAGCCACATGGACTACCTGCTGTTGTCGTACGTCGTGTACCACAAGGGTTATGCGGTGCCGCACATCGCGGCCGGCATCAACCTCAACATGCCGGTCATCGGTTCGTTGCTGCGACGTGGTGGCGCGTTCTTCCTGCGCCGCAGTTTCAGCGGCAACGCGACCTACTCGGCCGTATTTTCGCGCTACCTCGGCGCGATGATGGCGCGCGGTCACTCGATCGAATATTTCATCGAGGGTGGCCGCAGCCGCACGGGGCGTCTGCTGCAGCCCAAGACCGGCATGCTCGCGATGACGGTACGCGCCTACGTGCGCAAACCGGTGCGCCCCGTCGTGTTCGTGCCCATCTATTTCGGCTACGAGCGCCTGGTCGAAGGCCGCACCTACATCGGGGAGTTGTCCGGACGTCCGAAAGAGAAGGAATCGATCGTCGGCATGCTGCGCACGCTGCCCGAACTGCGCAGCCGCTTCGGCAAGGTGTACGTGAGCTTCGGCGAGCCACTGCCACTCGATGACCTGCTCGAACGCCACGTGCCGGGCTGGGATCGGCAGCGGCCCGTCACGGACGAAAAGCCCGCATGGTTGTCGCCGCTGTGCGTCGACCTGGCCCACCAGATCATGACGCGCATCAATGCCGCCGCGTGCGTGACGCCGGTCAACCTGATGGGCACCGTGCTGCTCGCGACGCCGCGGCAGCGCATGGGCGAGGCCGACCTAGCCCGTCAGCTCGAGCTGTATGCGTCGCTGATGCGGCAGGCGCCATATTCGCCGCGCATCTGGGTCACGCCGCTCGATGGCCAGTCGATGATCCGGCACTGCGATTCGCTGCGCATGCTGTACCGGCAGGCGCATCCGCTCGGCGACATCGTCGGCATGTCCGAATCGACCGCGGTGCTGTCGAGCTACTACCGCAACAACGTCCTGCACCTGCTGCTGATGCCTTCGCTGCTGGCGAGCGCTTTCCTCAACAATGCCTCCGTGCGGCGGGCCGACCTGCTGCGACTGGCGGGCCGCGTCTATCCGTACGTCGCGGACGAGTACTTCCTGCACTGGCGCGAGCACGAATTGCCGGCGGTGGTCGACGAGCTGCTCGAGGACCTGCTGAACCACGGCCTGCTCACGGCCTCCGACGATCGCAATGAATGGCGGCGGCCGGCCGCCGAGTCGAGCGAAGCCGTGCAGCTTTCGGTGCTGGCGCGCATCAGCGTGCCGATCCTCGAACGCTACTACCTCGCAATTTCCCTGCTGCTGCGCGCGGGCAGCGGGCGCCTGACGCAGGAAGCGCTCGAGCGGCAATGCCAGCTGACCGCGCAGCGCATGGCCATGCTGTACGAGCTCAATTCACCCGAATTCTTCGACCGCGCGCTGTTCGGCAACTTCGTCGAGCGCCTGCGCGCGCGCAACGTCGTCAGCGAGGCGGCCGAGGGCAGGCTCGTCTTCGATGCGAAGGTCCTCGAGGCCGTAGCCGCGGACGCGCAGTTCGTGCTGCACGAGCAGATCCGCAACTCCATCCTGCAGGTCGTTCACCGTTGAGGCCAAAACAGGAGGCGTAGAGCCTGTCAAAGGTACGCCTGAAGCGGGCAACGGCTGCGAATTGATCGTAACCAGCAGCGCCGGTGCCGGCCTGCCCGAAAAGTCGTGTGAGTTCGAGACAAGCGAGCGGATACTGGGCCGGATGACGCGCCATGTTTCGCAGCCGCCCGCCCCGCCACCCGATCCCGATCTGCGGTCGCGTCGCGTCAGGGTGCGGGCGGCCTGGACGCAGTATTCGCTCTGGCTGATTGCGGGTGTGGCGCTGGTCGGCGTGCTGAAGATCGCACAGCAAGCCATCGTGCCCGTGCTCTTCGCCGTCTTCGTCACGCTGCTGCTGTCACCCGCCGTAGAGGCGTTGGCGCGCTGGCGTGTTCCACGCGTGGTTGCCGCCACGCTGTTGGTCGTTGCGCTGATGGCTCTCGTCGCTGCGGGCCTCAACGCTACGTGGCAGCCCGCGCGCGACTGGCTCGAAACGGCGCCCGCCACGATGCGCAAGCTCGAGACCAAAATCCGGCCCTTGACGCGCTTCATCGCCAAGGTCGAAACGGTGTCGACGCAGGCCGGGCGCATGGCCGAGCCTGCTTCGAAGTCGAACGACGAACCGACCTCGGTGGCGCTTGAGTCGAAGGGGCTCGTCGAGAGTACCCAGGATTGGGTCATCACCATCGCGAGCATGCTCTTCCTCGCGTTGTTCCTGCTCGCCACCGACCTGGCAAACGTCGGTCGCAATGGGAATCCCGACGCGCCGTGGGGACGGTTCGGCCAGGTGTTCGAGCGCGTCCGCAGCGAACTCGGCCGCTACTTCGCGGCCGTGACTTTCAGTAACTCGATTCTTGGCGTCGGCACTGCGCTCACGATGGCGTGGCTCGACATGCCGAATCCGCTGCTGTGGGGCGTGATCGCATTCCTGTTCAACTTCATCCCGTACGCGGGTTCGGCGACGACACTGACGCTGCTGGCCGTCGTCGCGCTCGTGTCGTTCGACGGCGTCGGCAAGGCCATAAGCGTAGCGGGCACGTACCTGATCCTGGCGACGCTGGAGGGGCAGGTACTGCAGCCGGTGCTGGTCGGGCGGCGGGTCGACGTCAGTCCGCCGCTCGTGCTGCTCGGACTCTGGTTTGGCGGCTGGCTCTGGGGAGTGGCGGGTGTCGCGCTCGCGACTCCGATCCTGGTGTCGGCGAAGGTTGCAATGCAGGAATTTTCGCGCTCGGAACGTAATGCAGAAGCCGAGGAACGGGCGGAAACGGTGCGGACGCGCGCTGCGGAATGGTTGCGGCGGAACGCCAGCCGCCATCGGCGCGGCAGGCCCATGGTCCCCTGATCACGAACGGCTCCTCCAGTCATCCCGCGGGATTCCTTCGGGCAACTACCCTCAGTCATCAAATTTCTTCTGGCGCAGCACCTTCACCTTGCCGCGCTGCGTCTTGCCCTCGAGGCGCCTCACCTTCGACGCCCGCGTCGGTTTCGTCTTGCGGCGCGGCTTGGGTTCGACCAGCGCTGCCACGATCATGGTGTGCAACCGCTCGAGCGCATCCGCGCGATTCTGTTCCTGCGAGCGCAGGCGTTGGGCATCGATGACGATCATTCCCGCTTCCGTCATGCGGCGTCCTGCGAGACGCTTCAGTCGTGCACGTGCGTTCGGCCACAGGTCGTTCCAGAGCGCTGAATCGAAACGCAGCTCGACCGCGTTGGAGACCTTGTTGACGTTCTGACCGCCCGGTCCCGATGCACGCACGGCGCGGAATTCGATCAGGTCGTCCGGAATCGAGAGCGATTCGTTGATCTCGAAGGGCACGGCCGGACCTCAGTCGCGCGGGGCGACGGGCGAGGCGGATGCCATCTCGACGCGGATCTCGCGCTGCGCGACCGGAATCGTCACGCCGTTGTCCTTGAACAACCGCCAGATGCGGCGGTTCACGTCGGACCGTACGTTGTTGACGCCTTCCTGCGGATCGGGAATCCAGAAACGCAGCTCGAGTTCGATGCCGCTGTCGCCGAATCCCATCAGGCGTGCGACCGGCGTGGGCTCGTGCAGGATGCGCGGATGTCCGTAGGTAGCCTGCAGCAGCAGTTTCATCGCGACTTCGGGATCGTCCTTGTAGCTGACGCGGACCGGCAGCTTCAGCCGCACGCGCGGGTCCGTGTAGCTCCAGTTGATCACCGGGTTGGTGATCAGGTGCTGGTTCGGCACCAGCGTCTCGACGCCGTCGCGGTCGCGAACGACGACGTAGCGGCCACGCAGTTCCTCGACCCAGCCGAAGCCTTCGGTCGTGGTGCCCGTGGTGCCCGTGAAGCTGATGACATCGCCCGGCTTGATCGAGCGGTCCATCAACAGCACGAAGCCGCTGACGAAATTGGCCGCGATGCTCTGCAGGCCGAAGCCGAGGCCGATGCCGATGGCGCCCGTGAGCACGTTCAGCGTCGTCAGGTCGAGGCCTGCCGCATTCAGCCCGACCAGCACGGAGATGCCGACCAGGAACGCCTGCACGAACTTCGCGATGCCGATGCGCATCGTCGGGGCGAGCGCGTCGAGCTTCAGCACGTGGCGTTCGAGCCAGCGCGAGACCCACAGCGCGAGCAGCACGAAGACGCTGACGGTGACCAGCAGCTTCATCACCGACCAGACGGAGATGCGCGTCTTGCCCGCCTGCATGCCGATGCCGTCGAGGACACGGATGACCTCGTCGCCCCAGCCCAGCAGGTGCAGCGAGAGGAAGAGCCAGATCACGCCGGTGATCGCAGCGCCCCAGCCCTTGAGCCGGGCGCGGGTACCGAGCGACACGCGCAGCACGTAGATGACGACCCGGATCAGCAGCAGCAGTCCGATCAGCTGCACCGCCACGTCGACCATGTCGGCCTGCAGTCCCGTTGCGTGCAGCAGGCCATCGGCTGCGGCCAGGATCACGAGGGTCAGGGCCGGTGGCGCGCCGATGAAAAGCAATTCGCGCAGGCGGTCGGGCAGGCTCTCGGGCTCGGGCGCGACCGTGATGTGCGAGCGGGCGTAGACCGCGGCCCACCAGCCGAGCAGCAGCGCGCCGGCGATGACGACCAGCTGCAGGAAGGTATCGGGCCGTAGCAGGGTTGTCAGGGCGTCGCCGATCACCTGCAGCTGGGTGCTCATCCCGTCACGCGTTGAGGTCCGGGATCAGCTGGCTCTCGAGGCGAGCGATCTGGTCCTTCAGCAGGAGCTTGCGTTTCTTCAGCCGACGCAGCTGGACCTGGTCCACGTACAGGTCGAGTTGCAGGCGATGGATCACGTCGTCGAGGTCGCGATGCTCGATGCGCAGGCCCCGCAATCGGTGCAGGTTCTGGAACGTCTCGGTGTCGACGTTGTCCGTCTGTTCAGCCATCGCAGGCGCTGTTCGTGGTCCGGTATGGGGCGGATACTTTAGCCCCCGGCCGTGAAAAAAGGGAGCTAGTCCAGCCCGATGGTCTCCACGCGCTGCCCGAACATCACGATGAACCCCTGCTGCCGGGTATTGCCATCGAGGGTGTATTCGAAGAGGTAGGTGCGCTCGAAGGCCAGTCGCCCGCCGGCGGCCCGCACGACCCTGATCGACCGGAAGGCGACGGTCCCGTCGAGCAGGATGCCGCCGGTCGCAACGCATGTCTCACGGGCTGCGTCGTTGGCCCGTTCACGTGCCCCGAGCGCGTCGTGCCAGAACAGCACGAAGCCGCTGCAGGCGATGCAAAGGAGCAGCAGGCCCCACGAGAGTTCCACGGCAGGCGGAACTCAGAACAGCTTGTGCCAGAGGCGGGAGGCATCGCCGAACGCCAGGAAATGCGGGTTCAACAGGGTGTCGCGCTCGTTGTAGCGCAGGGGCAGGCCATCCAGCGACGTCACCGACCCGCCGGCTGCCTCGACCACTGCCTGCGCGGCCGCGGTGTCCCATTCACAGGTCGGTCCCAGGCGCGGGTAGAAGTCGGCCGTCCCCTCGGCGACCAGGCAGAACTTGAGCGAGCTGCCCATCGGCCGCATCTCGTGCGCCCCTATCCGTTCCAGCACGCTGTCGAGCGAGTCGCCGCGGTGCGAGCGGCTGCCGACGATCACGAGTGGGTCCGCGGCCGGGTGACGCACCTGGATGGGCCGGGCCTGGTCGCCCGCGTGTGCGACGAACGCGCCCACGCCTGCGGCACCGTAGTACACGAGGTTGAGCACCGGTGCCGCCACGACGCCGAGGACAGGCTTGTGGTCGCGGATCAACGCGACGTTGACCGTGAATTCGCCATTGCGGTTGATGAATTCCTTGGTGCCGTCGAGCGGATCGATCAGCCAGAAATCGTTCCACCGGTGCCTGACGGCCGGCGCGTGCTCATCCGCCGACTCTTCCGAAAGCACAGGGATTTCCGGGGTGAGCTGCCGCAGCCCGGCGCTCAGGATGTCGTGCGCTGCGCGGTCTGCGCGCGTGATCGGCGAGTCGTCGGCCTTGTATTCGACGTCGTGGCCCGCCGCGTAGACCTCGAGGATCGCGGTGCCGGCGGCTTCGACGAGCCGCAGGACGGCGGGCAGCAGCGACGCAGGGTCGCGGGTTACGGCAGTGTTCAAGCTCATCTCCCGGTAATGGACGGCCGTATCATACCGGCCCCGTCCACCAGCCTGCGTCGCCCAGACGCCCCCGCACCGATGTCCGACTTTCCGCTTCCCGACTGGTCCCGCATCGACGTCGTGTGCCTCGACATGGACGGCACCGTGCTCGACCTGCATTTCGACAACCTGTTCTGGCTCGAGGTGCTGCCGCGGCGCTGGGGCGCGGCGCGCGGCCTCGATTTCGATGCAGCCATGACGCAGCTCAAGCCGCGATTCGACGCGAAGCGCGGCACGCTCGACTGGTACTGCGTGGATCACTGGAGCGAGGAACTCGGGCTCGACATTCCCGCGCTCAAGCACGAGCTGCGCGACGAGATCCGCTACCTCGAGGGTGCCGCCGACTTCCTCGACCTGCTGCGGGGCCTCGGCAAGCGCGTGCTGCTCACGACCAACGCGCACCCGCTCAGCCTGCGGGTGAAGGACTCGCAGACGCAGCTGTCGCGGCACTTCGACGAACTCGTGTCGTCGCACGACTTCGGCGTGCCGAAGGAACGTCCGGAGTTCTGGCTGGAGCTCGCACGCAGGCACGACGTGCCGCTCGCCCGCACCTTGTTCGTGGACGACAGCGCGGCCGTGCTGCAGGCGGCGCACCGGGCGCAAGTGGCATGGATCTACCAGGTGCTGCAGCCGGACTCGACGCGTCCGCCGCATCCCCCGGTCGCTGGCATCGCCGGGGTGCGCAGGCTGGCAGACCTGCGCGATTCGGTCCTGGCTCAGCTCTCCGCAGGCGCCGGGCCGGAATCACCGCCGCCCTGAGGCGCGCCGGCGCTTTCGCCCTGCGTACCGCCAGAGCGTCCGCGTCCGCCGCGACGACGACGTTTGCGGGGAGCACCGTCAGCCGTGGATGCGCCATCGCCGGCCGGGGCCTGGCGAGGTGCTGCGGATTCGCCGCCGCCGTTGCCTGACGCAGCGGGACTGGCCGGTCTCTCTGCGGGGCGCGGCGCCTGGCTTTCGCGCCGGGGCGGGCCACCGCTGCTGCCGCTGCGACTGCGTCCACCGCCGCTACCACCGCTGCGCGGCGGGCCGCTGCGTCCACCGCGTCCACCACCACCGCTGCCACCGCGCGACCCACCGCCCGGCCCGCTGAAGCGGCGGCGCTCGTAGCGCGGCACGGTGATCTCGGCGAGCAGTTCCTGCGCCACCGGGGCGACGGCAATCTTGCGGCCGATGTAGTCCTCGATGTCCGGCAGCGACTGCACGTAGTCCTCGCAACCGAGGCTGATCGCATCGCCTTCGGCGCCGGCGCGCGCGGTGCGGCCGATGCGGTGCACGTAGTCTTCCGGATCCTGCGGCAGGTCGTAGTTGAAGACGTGGCTGACGTCGGGGATGTGCAGGCCGCGCGAGGCCACGTCGGTGCCGATCAGGATCGCGAGCTCGCCGCTGTGGAAGTCGCGGATCATGCGCAGGCGCTTGTTCTGCGGCACGTCGCCGGAGATCGCTTCGGCATTGAAGCCGTTGGCCTTGAGCATGGTCTCGAGTTCTTCGGCGCCACGGCGCGTGTTGACGAAGATCATCGTGCGGTGCGGGTCCATCTGCTTCAGCAGGCCGACCAGCAGCCGCGGCTTCTCGTCCATCGACGGGTAGTAGACGACCTGGCGCACCTGATCGACCGTCATCTTGTCGGGCTCGATGCGCACGAGCTCCGGATCGTTCATGTGCTCGAACGCGAGTTCGAGCACGCGCTGCGCGAGCGTCGCCGAAAACAGCAGGTTCAGCCGCTGGTCGGGCGCCGGCAGGCGCCGCATGATGTAGCGGATGTCGGTGATGAAGCCGAGGTCGAACATGCGGTCGGCTTCGTCGAGGATCAGGACCTGCACGGCGCGCAGGTCGAACACCCGCTGCTTGTAGAAGTCGATCAGGCGGCCGGGCGTGCCGATCAGCACGTCGACGCCTTCCTCGAGGATGCGGCGCTGCTTTTCGTAGTCGACGCCGCCGAAGGCCAGGCCGAGCGTGAGGCCCGTGTACTGGCCGAGGATCTCTGCGTCGTGATGGATCTGCACGGCGAGTTCGCGCGTCGGCGCGATGATCAACGCGCGCGGGGCGTTGACCGGACGATCGGCCGGAGCCTCTTTCCGCAGCAGGTTCGAATACATCGCAACGAGGAACGCTGCGGTCTTGCCGGTGCCCGTCTGCGCCTGTCCTGCAATGTCGAAGCCGGCGAGTGCGCGCGGCAGGGTTTGCGCCTGGATCGGGGTGCAGCGTTCGAAGCCGGCGTCGGCGATGCCGCGGGCGAGCGACTCAGGCAGGTGGAGGTGAGAAAAGGAAATATCGCTGAGGTGTGTGTCTGACATCGGTCCCGGATCGGCGCATGTGGCCTTGCAAATTACGGAAAAGCGGGTTCAAATAACCGGAACGCGGAACAATCCGCTCCCGCCTGAGCATGTCGCCGGCCGATCGGGCCTGAGCCCCGGTCCCACCTTAACGGTGAACCCGACCGGCGGACCCGGCGCAACGGAATCCCCTTAGAACTCCAGTCAACAGCCAGCAATCCCGATAGTTTGCCCTACGCGGACCCCTGCCGTCACCCGATTCCGGGGACGCACACAAACCCCTCAAGAAAGTACCAAGTGCCCAACTACCCTTTTCAGCCAGCGGAGGTAATCTCTGGTGAGCCAGCAGATCGTTCACGTCTCGGACTCGAGCTTCGAGCAGGACGTGTTGAAGTCGAATGTTCCCGTCCTTCTGGACTTCTGGGCTGAGTGGTGCGGACCATGCAAGATGATCGCACCGATTCTGGATCAGATAGCGGCGGAGTACGCGGGGAAGGTCCTCGTCGCGAAGATGAACGTGGACGAGAACCCCAAAACCCCAATGAAGTTCAGCGTCAGAGGCATCCCAACTCTGATCCTGTTCAAGAACGGTCAGCTGCAAGGCCAGAAGATCGGCGCGGTCCGCAAGGGCGACGTCGTGGCTTTTCTGGACAGCAACCTGTGAGAGGTTACCTGGGCAACCAGAACCGCAACCGCCAGGGAAATCCCAATAAGCGCGGTCGCGGGGGCGGCGGCCCGGACGGTAATCGTGGCCCGCGGCAGGACGAACTGCCGCCGGACGATTACATGATGGAAGGCGACGACCTCGACATCATCAGCCCGGCCGAGCTCGAAGCCAGCCGCAAGTCGATGAACCTGAGCGAGCTCAAGCACAAGCCGATCCCGAAGCTGCTCGAGCTCGCCCAGACGATGGGTCTCGAGAACCTGGCCCGCTCGCGCAAGCAGGACATCATCTTCTCGATCCTGAAGGCGCATTCGCGCAACGGCGAAAGTATTTACGGCGACGGCGTGCTCGAGATCCTGCAGGACGGCTTCGGCTTCCTGCGCTCGCCGGAACAGTCGTACCTGGCGGGCCCCGACGACATCTACATCAGCCCGTCGCAGATCCGCCGCTTCAACCTGCGCACCGGCGACACGCTTTCCGGCCTGATTCGCCCGCCGAAGGATGGCGAGCGCTACTTCGCGCTGCTGAAGGTCGGCGAGATCAACTTCGATTCGCCGGACAACGCGCGCAGCAAGGTCCTGTTCGAGAACCTCACGCCGCTGCACCCGACGCGTCGTTTCAAGCTCGAGCGCGGCACGGGCAGCACCGAGGACCTCACCGCGCGCATGATCGACCTGATCGCGCCGCTCGGTAAGGGCCAGCGCGGCCTCATCGTGTCGCCGCCGAAAGCCGGCAAGACGATGCTGCTGCAGAACATCGCCAATTCGATCACCGGCAACCACCCCGAGGTGTACCTGATCGTGCTGCTCATCGACGAGCGGCCCGAGGAAGTCACCGAAATGACGCGCACCGTGCGCGGCGAAGTCGTTTCGTCGACGTTCGACGAGCCGGCCAGCCGTCACGTGCAGGTCGCCGAGATGGTGATCGAGAAGGCCAAGCGCCTGGTCGAGCACAAGAAGGACGTCGTCATCCTGCTCGACTCGATCACGCGCCTCGCGCGTGCCTACAACACCGTCGTGCCGAGCTCCGGCAAGGTGCTGACGGGCGGCGTGGACGCCAACGCGCTGCAGCGGCCGAAGCGTTTCTTCGGCGCCGCGCGCAACATCGAGGAAGGCGGCAGCCTGACGATCCTCGCCACCGCGCTGATCGACACCGGTTCGCGCATGGACGACGTGATCTACGAAGAGTTCAAGGGCACGGGCAACAGCGAAATCCACCTCGATCGCCGCATTGCCGAAAAGCGTGTCTACCCGGCGTTCAACATCAACCGCTCCGGCACGCGCCGCGAGGAGCTGATCACGTCGTCGGAAGAGCTGCAGAAGATCTGGATCCTGCGCAAGCTCCTGCACCCGATGGACGAACTGGCGGCCGCGGAATTCCTCATCGACAAGATGAAGGACACCAAGACCAACGGTGAGTTCTTCGAGGCGATGAAGCGCTGACCGCGCAGTCGGAGCGCGTCCGGGGCATCGTCGCGATGCTCGTGTCCGTGGCCTGTTTTTCGGTCATGGACTCGATGCTCAAGCTCCTGTCGGAGCACTACCCCTCGCTGCAGGTGGCCTACCTCCGCGCGGCGGCGTCGCTGCCGTTCGTCCTGCTCATGATCGCGGCACGAGGCCGGCTTGATCGCATCAAGCCGGTCAATGTCCGCCTGCACCTGCTGCGCGGCGCACTCTCGGTGCTGATGCTTTACAGCTTCATCACCGCGGTGCGCGAGTCCTCGCTCGCCACCACCTATTCCATTTTCATGTGCGCGCCGCTGCTGGTCGCGGCGTTGTCGGTGCCGATCCTCAAAGAGAAGGTCGTCAGCGGTCAGTGGTTCGCCATCACGGTCGGCCTGTCGGGCGTGCTGCTGATGCTGGGGCCGGTCGATGGCACGTGGCTGTCGGCGGGCTCGCTGTGGGCCATCGTCGCGCTGTGGACATATGCTTTCGCCGTGGTCTCGCTGCGCCTGCTGGCGCGCACCGATTCCACTGAGAGCATGGTGCTCGGGTTCACGCTGCTGCTGCTGGTCGGCGCAGGCCTGCTGGCGATTCCGGACTGGCATCCGATCCAGTGGGGCAGGGATCTCCTGCTGATCCTGGGTGTAGGCGTCATGGGTTCCATCGGCCAGAACCTGATCACGGTCGCGTTTCGCAGCGCGCCCGTGGCGGTCGTCGCGCCGTTCGAATACACCGCGATGCTGTGGGGCGTGCTGCTCGATATCGCCATCTGGAGCGTCTACCCGAGTGCGTTGACGTTGGTTGGCGCTTCCGTGGTGATCGGGGCGGGGCTGTACCTGATCCAGCGCGAGCGGCGGCAGGCGGCGGTTGCGGACGCCCGATAGCCAGGGTCAACGATTCGGCTACCTGGTCCCGCTCGCCCGGAAAAATGCGAGCGGACCAGGCAACGAATCGATGCCCTGACAGAAGGCGCCTGAGCGATGTTTCGGGCAAGCCCGAAACCATCGCACGGCGCAGCAGCGTCACGGTGCGCATACCACCGCAGCCGTCGCAGCCTGGATCAGCCGTGGCCGGGCCGCGGTATTCCCTGCGACGAGATACTGAGTCATCATCGCCGAAACGGGGTGCGCCCGGGTTCCGCCACGGACCCAGCTCAAGGGTGCATGAATCAAGAAGAGTAAACGGGGAAAAGCGCCAAGTGAACAACACTTTCCGGACGATCATCGTGTTCGCGGGTTGTGTCTGCGCTGCGGGCGCCGGTGCGGTGGAGCCCGGCAACCACGAAGGTGCGACGACGAGCGATGTTGCGCGGGTCACGGCGCCGCAGTTCTCGCCCTATGCCGGACGAACCTATCCGACGCGCGTGTTCTGGGGCGATACCCACCTGCACACGTCGATTTCGGTCGACGCCGGAACCATGAACCGGGTCGGGCAGGAAGACGCTTTCCGATTCGCGCGCGGCGAGGAAGTCACGACCACCGGCGGGCTGCGCGCCAGGCTCGGGCGACCCCTCGATTTCCTGGTGATCGCCGATCACGCCGAGATGTACGGGCTCATGCCGCAGTTGCTCAGCGGCGACCCGGAGATCCTCTCCACGGAGATCGGCAAGAAGTGGTACACGGCGCTGACCTCGGGCAATCAGGACACCGTCTTCGCCACGGCGATGGAGATCGTCGCATCGCTCTCCGGCAAGGTGGCACCGATCAAGAGCGACAAGGCCGTACGCAACGCCTGGCAGGCCTACACCGCCCTCGCCGACAGGTACAACGAGCCCGGCCGCTTCACCGCGATCATCGGTTTCGAGTGGACCGCCATCGGCGGTAACAACCTGCATCGCAACGTACTGTTCCGCGGCAATTCCAGCGTCGCCAACCGCACCGTGCCGTATTCGCAGTTCGACAGCCAGAACCCGGAAGACCTCTGGAAGTTTCTGGCGGACTTCGAGCGGCAGAACGGGGCGGAGGTGCTGGCCATTCCCCACAACGGCAACCTCAGCAACGGCCGCATGTTCACGGTGGAGACTTTCGACGGCAAGCCGCTCACGAAGGAACTCGCGACGCTCCGCGCCCGGTTCGAGCCGATCATCGAGGCGACCCAGATCAAGGGCGACAGCGAGTCGCATCCCTTCCTCTCGCCGAACGACGAGTTCGCCGACTACGAGAAGTGGGACAAGTCGAACCTCAACGGCACCGAGGCCAAGCAGCCGGAGATGCTGAAGTACGAGTATGCCCGCGAGGCCCTGAAGACCGGCTTGGCGCTGGACCGGAAGCTGGGCGTGAACCCGTTCAAGTTCGGGATGATCGGCAGTACGGACGCGCACACGTCGCTGGCGGCGGTCGAGGAAGACAATTTCTTCGGCAAGCACTCGGGCGTCGAACCGGGGCCGCACCGATGGGAGCACGTCGTCATCGCGGCGCCCGATCCGAAGTACACGATTCATGGCTGGCAGCAGGCGTCCGCCGGCTACGCGGGTGTCTGGGCCACCGAGAACACGCGCGAAGCCATCTTCGACGCGATGAAGCGCAAGGAGACCTACGCCACGACCGGACCGCGCATGCTGGTGCGCTTCTTCGGCGGCTGGGATTTCACCGCAGATGACGCGCGCTCACGCCTGCCTGCCGGCGTGGGATACGCCAAGGGCGTGCCGATGGGTGGCGACCTGCGCAAGTCACCCGGCGGCAAGTCGCCGACCTTCCTCGTCGCAGCGATGAAGGATCCCTACAGCGGCAACCTCGACCGCATCCAGGTCATCAAGGGCTGGCTGGACCAGGACGGCAAGACGCACGAGAAGGTGTACGACGTCGCGTGGGGTGGAGATCGCAAGACCGGCGCGGACGGCAAATTGCCGCCTGTCGGCAACACCGTGGACGTGGCGACAGCCACCTGGACGAACACCATCGGCGCCCCGGAACTCAGCACGACCTGGACCGATCCCGATTTTGACTCGAAGCAGCCCGCCTTCTACTACGCGCGTGTCATCGAGATCCCCACGCCGCGCTGGACGGCCTACGAGGCGTTGCGCTACAGAGTGAAGATGACTCCGGACGTCCCGATGACGACGCAGGAGCGCGCCTACACGTCGCCGATCTGGTACACGCCGTAGAAGCAGAGGAAGTGGAGGAAGGACAGGAAGGACGGGAAGGACGGGAAGGACGGGAAGGACAGGAAGTGGAGGAAGCAGACGTCGCAGCGCGAAGTCATAGCGACGGGTAACGCACGGCCATCCACTGGCTTTCCGCGCGCTTCAGCGGGACGTTGATGCGCCGTGCGACGTTCTCGGGCCGGCCCGAGAACTCGCTCAGGCGCCGTGCCGCAAGCGGTTGATCCGGGGCCTTTTCCCGAGCGCGTGTTTGCCTTTCCAAGCTTGGGGAAAGGCCCCGGATCAACCGCTCGCCACGACACCCGAGTCCTTGCGGGGCGAATCCCGCACAACTCGCCGGCGCTACGACTCCCGCGCGATCGCGCGGAACCCGATGTCCTTGCGGTACTGCACGCCTTCCCAGCAGATCGTGCCGGCCAGTTCGTAAGCCTGCTTCTGCGCGGCGCGCACGGTGGTGCCGAGGCCGACGGCGCACAGCACGCGCCCGCCGTTCGTCACCACCCTGCCTGCGGCATTCAGCGTCGTGCCGGCGTGGAAGACCTTGCCGGGCATCCTCGCCGCGGCGTCGAGGCCGTGGATTTCATCGCCCTTGCGCACGTCGTCCGGGTAACCACCGGCGGCCATGACGACACCCACGGCGGCGCGCGGATCCCACTCGACTGCGATGCCGTCGAGCCTGCCGTCGAGCGCGGCCTCGCACAGCGAGGTGAGGTCCGAGCGCATGCGGGCCAGGATCGGTTGCGTCTCGGGATCGCCGAAACGACAGTTGAACTCGAGCACGTTCGGCGTGCCGTCGGGATGGATCATGATGCCGGCATACAGGAAGCCGAGATACGGCGTGCCTTCGCGGGCGAGTGCGGCCACGGTGGGCAGCATCACTTCGCGCATGATGCGTTCGTGCATCTCCGGCGTGACGACAGGTGCGGGTGAATACGCTCCCATGCCACCGGTATTGGGGCCTTCGTCGGCATCGCGCAACCGCTTGTGGTCCTGTGACGTGGCAAGTGGCAGCACGGTCTTGCCGTCGACCATCGCGATGAAGCTGGCTTCCTCGCCTTCGAGGAATTCCTCGACGACCACGAGATCACCGGCCTTGCCGAAGCGGCCTGCGAACATGTCTGCGGCCGTCTTCACGGCTTCGTCGGTGGTGGCGCAGATCACGACGCCCTTGCCGGCGGCAAGGCCATCGGCCTTCACGACCAGCGGCGCCTTCTGCGCGCGGATCCACGCGGCGTCGAAACTGTCCCGCGTGAACTTCGCGTACGCGGCGGTCGGAATCCCGTGGCGCTTGAGGAAATCCTTGCTGAAGGCCTTGGAGCCTTCGAGTCGTGCAGCGAGTCTGCTCGGCCCGAAGCAGCGCAGCCCTGCAGCCGCGAACATGTCGCAGAGGCCGATGACGAGCGGCGCCTCGGGACCGACGATGGTGAGGTCGATCTTTTCGCGCTGGGCAAAAGCGAGCAGGGCAGGGACGTCGTCCGCGGCGATGTCGACGTTGGTCGTGTGCGGCTCGAGCCGCGTGCCCGCGTTGCCCGGCGCGACGAAGATCTGCGACACGCGCGGCGACTGTGCGACTTTCCACGCCAGCGCGTGTTCGCGACCGCCGGAACCGATGACGAGGACTTTCATCAGTGGCGGAAGTGCCGCATCCCCGTGAACACCATGGCCATGCC
>JAPLSF010000188.1 GCA_026398785.1 Pseudomonadota bacterium
CCGCCGATCACGAACGCCAGGACGCCTGCGCCGGCCCGAGCCGAGCCCAGCGCTCCGAGCGCCGTTGCCTTCTGCGTTCCCTTGTAATTCTGGGCAATGAGCGCCACCAGCGCCGGCACGATGACCGCGCCGGCCGCCCCGCTCAGGGCCTGCGCCGTGATCATCAGATTGGCCGTCGGGCTGAAGGTCATCAGCGCCTGCGCCGCGCCAAAGACGATCACCGCCAGCCGGAATACCCTTCGCTCCCCGAATCGCTGGACCAGCTTGGCGCCGAGCATCACGAAGCCCGCCACCAGCATGGAGTAGGCGACGATGCCGGTCGCGATCGTGGTCGGCGGCACGTTGAAGGATTTCACCATCCCGCTCAATGCGACCGGCAGGGAGGCGACGTTGAACGACATGATCGACTGGCCGAGCGCGATCGCGATCATCGGCACCCATGAGTCCCGTGCCTCCGTGGCTGCACCTGCGGCTGGCGTTGCCATGTTCTTCTCCCTTTGAACGTCTGGTGTGAATGTCTCGTGCGAGAGGATGTCGGCGTCACGCTTCCGGTCGCGAGACGAACAGGTCCATCCCGAGTCGCTGCGACAGGTACTTCGCGACCAGCTGTCCCTTGACGCTGTTGCCGGCCTTGTCGAGTGGCGGCGCGAAGGTACCGAGGCCGCCCTTCCCCGGAGACACCGTGACGATTCCGCCGCCGATACCGCTCTTGCCGGGCAGTCCGATGTCGAAGAGCCAGTCGCCGGAGGTCTCGTACAGGCCTGCGGTGGCCATCACCGCGAGCGCGTAGTGGCAGACACCCGGATCGACGACGCGCTCCTTGGTGACCGGATTGACTCCGCCGTCTGCCAGCGTCGCCCCCATGATGGCGAGGTCCCTGGCGCTCACGTTCAGGGAGCATTGCCGGGTATAGAGGTCGACCGCTTCCATCGGCTCGCAATAGACGCGGTTCACGCTGAGCAAGAACTGCGCGATCGAGCGATTGCGGAAATTGGTTTCCGAAGCGGACTGGAGCACTTCCTCGTTCATCGGCAGCTTGCGTCCCGCGAATCTGGACAGGCCATCGTGAATGTAGTTCCATTTCTCGGCCAGGGTCTTGCCGGGCACGAGGCTGGTGGTCGCGATCGCACCGGCATTGACCATCGGGTTGGTGCGCCCGTCCGGCATGCGCTCGATGCCCGCCACCGAGTTGAAGGCAAAGCCCGTCGCATTGGCACCGAGCTTGGCGCGTGCCTCCTCGTGGCCGATTTCCTGGCAGATCAGCGCGAAGATGAACGGCTTCGACACGCTCATGACCGAGAACTCATGTTCGGTCTCGCCGACCGAATAGACGTTCCCGCCAGTATCGACCACACAGATGCCGAACAGGTCGCGCGGCACGCGCGCGAGCGCCGGATAGACCTGCGAGTTCTCCCCTTCGTCATGGGACTTGAAGCGCGCATGCGCGTCGCGCACGAGTTTCTGGATCTCATCTGCCGAAGGCAGGCGTCCGGTGGAGACGTAGCCGGTGTCTTCTTCGAGTTGCATCGCGCTCATCTTGTGCCCTCGGTGGTGGAAGCCATGGCGACGTGGGACGCTCGGCGGCGGATGCTAGAAGCGAACAATGGCGGCTCCCATGAGGCGGTTCGCGACACCGTAGCCGAGGCCGGCGGCACCGGTGGCTGCGGAACCGCCGAACACGTCACGCGCGGAGTGAATGTACTCGAAGCCAGCATCCACCCAGCCGGTATCCACGCCGCCACCGTGCGCGACCGCGAAGGGACTCCATATGAGGTTGACGATCGCCTGCTGCATCTCGCCATTCAGGAAAGTCGCCGAATCCGTGCCGGGGACGAATTCGTGCGCATAGGACGGATAGTTCTGCCGCGCATAGGAATAGGCGAAGGTGCTTCGCCATTGGGGGGCCCAGAATCGCCGGTAAGCAACCGTGGCTCCGAAGGCCTGCGGGGCGTTCTGCTGGTACTCGCCACTGGAAGAAGGCAGGCCGAGATTGGTGATCAGATCCTGACCCGAGGAATTGCCCCCGAAATAGCGACCGATGCCCTCTCCATAGTAGGCCATCCCGACGAGCTGATCGCCACCCAGGGATGCGGAGAGCCATCGCATCGGAACGCGGGCGTGTAACGCAATGCCCCAGCCGAGTGTGCTTCGATTCACGACCGGCGGCGCGAGAGCCGTGCCGGCGGTGCGTATGGTCAGTTCCCGAAACAAGGCTCGCGTA
>JAPLSF010000234.1 GCA_026398785.1 Pseudomonadota bacterium
AAGACGAATACGCGCGCCGCCGCAAGCAGCTCATTAAGCTGATGGGCAAGGGCGCCATCGCCATCATCCCCGCCGCGCCCGAGCGCCAGCGCAACAGCGACGTCCATTACCACTACCGGCCCGACAGCGATTTCCATTACCTCACTGGTTTCAGCGAGCCCGAAGCAGTGGCGGTGCTGATTCCCGGTCGCGAGCAGGCCGAATACATCCTCTTCGTACGCGACCGCGATCCCGCCCGCGAAACCTGGGACGGCCGTCGTGCAGGCCCCGAAGGCGCGGTCCGTGATTACGGCGCCGACGATGCCTTCCCGGTCGGCGACATCGACGACATCCTGCCGGGTCTCATCGAGCGCTGCGAACGCGTCTACTACTCGATGGGCATGAATCTCGAGTTCGACCAGCGCGTGGTCGGCTGGGTGAATACGCTGCGGGGCCAGACCAAGCTCGGCATCCATAGCCCGCAGGAATTCGTCGCGCTCGAACACCCGCTGCACGACATGCGGCTCTATAAGAGCCGCGCCGAGGCAGGGGTCATGAAGCGTTCGGCGCAGATCGCAGTGGGCGCGCACGTGCGGGCGATGCGGACCACTCGGCCCGGCGTCACCGAGTACGAGGTGATGGCCGAGCTGCTGCACGAGTTCCACCGGCATCAGGCCGACATCTCGTACCACCCGATCGTGGGTGGCGGCGCGAACGGCTGCATCCTCCATTACCACGAGAATGCGGACACGCTGCGCGACGGCGATCTGCTGCTGATCGACGCCGGCTGCGAATACGGCCTGTACGCGTCGGACATCACGCGCACCTTCCCGGTCAACGGCCGCTTCTCGCCCGCGCAGAAGGCGATCTACGACGTGGTGCTCGAGGCCCAGGAGGCCGCATTTGCCTGCATCAAGCCGGGCAATCACTGGAACGAGCCACATGACGCGGCGGTGCGGTCGATCACGCAGGGCCTGGTCAAGCTCGGCCTGCTCAAGGGCCGCGTGCCCGCGCTGATCAAGGAAGAGGCCTACCGCAAGTTCTACATGCACCGCACGGGGCACTGGCTCGGCATGGACGTGCACGACGTCGGCGAATACAAGGTCGGCACCGAATGGCGCGTCTTCGAACCGGGCATGGCGCTGACGGTCGAACCGGGCATCTATATCCCGGCCGGCACCAAGGGCGTGCCGAAGCGCTGGCGGAACATCGGCGTGCGGATCGAGGACGACGTGCTCGTTACCGCCACCGGCTACGAACTGCTGACATCGGGCCTGCCGCGCACCACGGCTGAAATCGAGCGCGTGATGGCGTCGGCCGCCTGACCGGGGAATGCCGTTGAGCACGACGCCTGCCGAATACGACCTCGCCATCGTCGGCGGTGGCCTGGTCGGTGCCTCGCTGGCCTTGTCGCTCGCGCCGCTTGGACTCCGTATCGCCCTGGTCGAAGCCGTGCCGCCCGTGCAGGGCGAGCAGCACCCGAGTTTCGACGAACGCACGACGGCGCTTGCCAATGGCACCGTCCGTGCCTTTCAGACCTTGGGCGTCTGGGCCGGCATGGAGCGCGAGGCCGCGCCCATCCGCAAGATTCACATTTCAGACCAGGGCCGCTTCGGCACCGCGCGCATCGACGCGACGGAGCAGGGGCTCGAAGCCCTGGGCTACGTCGTGCCGAACCGCGCGATCGGTGCGGCGCTGTGGCAAGGCCTGGCACGGGCGCCTGCGGTCGAGGTGATCGCGCCGGCGAAGGTCACGGGCAGCGAGATCGATGGCGAGATCCGCGTCGTGACGTACGAGGTCGCCGGCGAGTCGCGCTCGCTGCGCGCCAAGCTGGTCGTCGCAGCCGACGGCATCCGCTCGCTGGTCCGCGACCAGGCGGGCATAGACGCCGACCACATCGATTACGAGCAGGTCGCAATCACGGCCGTCATGACCACGCAGCGCTTCCACGACTACGTCGCGTATGAGCGTTTCACCGCAGAGGGCCCGATCGCTATCCTGCCGCTGACCGATGGTCGCTGCGGCATGGTCTGGACCCGCAAGCCTGCCGCAGTCGAGCGGATGCTGGCATTGTCGGACGATGAGTTCCTGCGCGAGTTCCAGGCGGCGTTCGGATTCCGGCTCGGCCGCTTCCTGCGCATCGGCCAGCGCTCGTCATACAACCTGCTGCTGTCCCGGGCCGATCGGCACATCGCGCAGCGGCTCGCGGTGGTCGGTAACGCCGCGCAGGGACTGCATCCGATCGCAGGCCAGGGTTTCAATCTCGGATTGCGCGACGCGATGAGCCTCGCCGAAGTCATCGCCGACCGGCGCGTGGCCGGCACCGTGGATCCGGGCGATGCCGGCCTGCTGCAGGACTATGCCGACTGGCGCGAGACCGATCGCCGCCGCATCGTCGCCTTCACCGATGGCCTCGTGCGGCTGTTCGCCACGCCGTTGGGCGTGCTGCGGAGCCTGCGCAGTCTTGGCATTCTCGCCTTCGACGTGCTGCCGCCCGCCAAGTCCGCGCTCGCGCGGTTGAGCGTGGGTGCGGCTGAGCGCGTACCGCGACTCGCCCGCGGCGTACCCCTCGCCGGAACCCGCTGAGCATGGCCACGCAGCGCCGCAAATTCGATTTCGACATCGTGATCGTCGGCAGCGGCATGGTCGGCACCTGCCTCGCCGCGCTGATGGCGCGCGAAGACGCGCTTTCCGGCTGGAAGATCGCGCTGGTAGACCCGGTCCCACCGCGCAAGCCGGACGATCGCGCCATGGACCTGCGCGTGTCGGCGCTGTCGCGAGCGTCAGAGCGCATCCTGACCGCGGCCCGCGCATGGGACGCCATTGCTCCGCAGGCGTCGCCGTACAGCGACATGGTCGTCTGGGACGCGGCGAGCACGCCAGACCGCCCGGATGCGCTGAGATTCTCCGCAGCTGAGACCGCGGAACCCAACCTCGGCCACATCGTCGAGAACCTGCGCGTGCAGTGGGCATTGCAGGAGTCGCCGTTGCTGCGCGGCGTGACCGCAGTGCGCAGTGCGCTCGCTGGCCTGGAGTTCGATGCGGGCTCGGCCCGCGTCACGCTGGCGGACGGTCGGCGCCTGACGTGCCAGCTCGTGATCGGTGCGGACGGCAGCCAGTCGGTCGCGCGTCAACTGGCCGGCATCGGCCGGTCGGGGTGGGCATATGACCAGACGGCGGTGGTCGCTCACCTGCACACCGAGAAGCCGCACGGCGCGACGGCCTGGCAACGCTTCCTGCCGCACGGTCCGCTCGCGTTCCTGCCGCTCAAGGACGGGCGCGTTTCGCTCGTGTGGAGCACGACGCCGGACGAAGCCGCGTCATTGCAGGCATCGAGCGAGGCGGAATTCAGCGCACGGGTCTCGATCGCCAGCGACCACGTGCTTGGCAAGGTGACGCTGGCGAGCGGCCGCGCTGGCTTCCCGCTCGCGCTGTGGCATGCCCGCGCCTATGTGCAGCCCCGACTCGCGCTGGTGGGTGATGCGGCCCACACGATCCATCCGCTGGCGGGGCAGGGTGTGAACCTCGGTTTCCTCGATTGCGCGAGCCTCGTGCAGGTGTTGGCTGAAGCGTCCGCGAAGGGCGAAGAGCTGCATGGCTTGCGCGTGCTGCGCCGCTACGAACGCTGGCGCCGGAGCGAGAACGCTGTCGTGATGGGCATCTGCGATACGCTCAACCGGCTCTTCACCGAGAAGAGCTTGGCAATCGCGGGACTGCGACGCTTCGGCATGTCGCTGGTGACGAGCCAACCGTACCTCCGCCGCACGCTGGTCGAACGCGCTCTTGGCGTGGGCGGCGATGCCCCGCAGCTCGCACGGCGGACGGCCGCGGCGAATTAACACGGGCAGGCCACCGGGCCTGCGGAGTCTCGCGATGCAGAATCAAGACTGGCCGGACACCCTCTTCACGCAGTCCCCGCCGGGGCTCGGCAATCAATTCGACGACGACCCGCTGCTGGGGTCATGGATCAAGCGCACGCTGCCCGCGTCTATCGTTGCAGAGCTGCGCGGTGAGCTGCGTGAGCTGGGCGCGCTCGCCGGCGGCGACCTGTACAGGATGCAACAGGCCGATCTCGCCAACGAACCCGTGCTGACGCAATGGGACGCCTGGGGCAAGCGCATCGACCAGGTCGTGGTGTCGCCGCTGTGGCGCGAGGCCGAGCGTCTCGCTGCGAAGCACGGCCTGGTCGCAACCGGCTACGAGCCGGCGCTGGGCCGTCACGCGCGCATCGCACAGTTCCTCAAGGTCTACCTGTTCCACCCGTCGTCGGACGTGTACACGTGCCCGCTCGCGATGACCGATGGCGCGGCTCGCTGCCTGCTGGACTCCGGCAACCACGAGCTGATCGATCGCGCGTTGCCGCGCCTCACCTCGCGTGACCCCGCAACGTTCTGGACCAGCGGCCAGTGGATGACCGAGACCACCGGCGGTTCCGACGTCGGCCGTTCCGAGACGCGGGCGGTGCCGGACGACGAGGGCGGCTGGCGGCTGTACGGCCGCAAGTGGTTCACGTCGGCCGTCACTTCGCAGATGGCGCTCACGCTCGCGCGCCCGGAGGGCAACCCGCCCGGCGGCAAGGGCCTGGCGATGTTCTACATCGAAATCCGCGACCTCGACGGCAAGCTGAACGGCATCCGTGTCGACCGGCTCAAGGACAAGCTCGGCACGCGCAAGGTGCCGACGGCCGAGTTGCTGCTCGATGGCACGCGCGCGACCCTGGTCGGCCCGCCATTGAATGGCACGCGCTCGATCGAGCCGATGCTCGGCGTCACGCGGATGTGGAACAGCGTCTGCGCGGTTTCGTCCATGCGTCGTGGCCTGTCGTTGGCCCGCTCCTACGCCAGGGAACGCCGGGCCTTCGGCCAGCCGCTCGAGCAACTGCCGCTGCACGCCGACACGCTGGCCGGTCTTGAAGCCGAGACGTGGGGCGCGTTCCTGATGACCTTCCTGCTGGTCGAACTGAACGGCCGGCTCGAGCGCAACGAGATCGACGACCAGCAGCGTGCCCTGCTGCGGCTCATGACCCCGCTCACCAAGCTCAT
>JAPLSF010000029.1 GCA_026398785.1 Pseudomonadota bacterium
GTCGTTTACCCAGCCGAACGCGATTATCTTGCTGCGGGCGTGGTAGCGGTAGAACAGCCGGTACTGCTGGAAGAACACGGCGCGGCGCCAATGCGAGTGCCGCGCTCCGAGCGTGCCGCCCTGCCGGAATTCTGCGGCCCCCGGGTCCCGCGGAATCACCTCGAACACGAGCTTCGCAATGGCGGCGAGCCGCTTCGTCGGATTCCTCCGAACGTAGCCGGACGGATCCCTGCGCTTAAGGGTTTCGACCTGGCGGATCAACTCACCCACCTGACCCATGAACAGCGGGTGCGCGAAAAGCGTCCACCCGTTGACGACCAGTGGCGCCGGAATCTCACCCGTCATTCTTCATCGGGCGACAGCGGTGCATCGAGATCGACCACAGCCTCGCCAACAAGGCCAGCGATGCGTTCGCGCAGCGCGCTGTCGAATGCACGCAGCCGCTCCGGATGCTGCTCGACATCTCGCGAGAGGAACCCTAGGAAAGCGTCCAGCACGGGATCGTCCGATCCGTCGTCCGGCGTTACACGCTCGACGGTGACTCTGCCGTCCGGCTGCAACGAGAAACGGATCTTGTCGCGCTTGCCCAGATTGAGGACGCGGCGAATGGGATCCGGCACCGTCGTCTGGTAGCGATCGGTGAGCGTCGATTCGGCGACGAGCGTGGCGCCAAGTGCAGCGTTCACGGAGGGACCTGGCTTCATGGTAGTAATGGTAATGCGTTTGCATTACCTCGTCTATGTCCGGTCAGGTTCGCCGCTATCCAGTGGCTTCGCACCGCGCATAAGTGACTGTTTCATTAAGAAAAAGCCCCCGCCGGCGAACCGACGAGGGCATGAAACTGCGAACGCCGTGCCGGCATCGAGCCGGCACGGGTCAGCGTGGGGATCAGAACCGGTAGTTCAGGCCCAGCAGGTACTGTGTGCCGTACTCCTGGTAGTCCAGGACACGCTGCTTGTTTTCCGAGTACGCAATGTACGGTTCGTTGGTGAGATTGTTGACCTGGAACAGGACCTGCAACCCCTCGAGCATGTTGCCGCTGAACGCATAGCTCAACTGCGCGTCCGTGATCATGTCGGCATCCACGTAGCGCAGCGCACGCTTGTTGGCGAAGTTCGAGACTTCACCGATGTACTCCGAACGATAACGCGTGGCGATGCGGGCGCCAAAGCCGTACTTTTCGTAGTACAGCGTGGCGTTCCACACGTCCTGGGACAGACCCGGCAACGTGATGTTCTCGGTCGCGACCGAGCTGATCGAACCCTGGATCTCGATGTCGCTGTCCGTGTACGAGTAGCTCACGATCGCGCCAAAGCCATCGAGCGCGTCGGAGAACACGTCGAACGGCAGCGACGCGGCGAACTCCATGCCCCACAGGTAGCCGCCGTTGCCGTTCACCGGCTGGGTGAAGCGGCCCGTGCACTGCTTGGTAACGCCCGGCGGGAACGCCGTGTCAGGTGTAGTAGCACACAGGGCAGTGAAATCGTGCCCGTCGGTCGTCTGGTTGTAGATGTAGGTATCCAGGTTCTTGTAGAACGCGGCGGCCGACACATAGCCCTTGTTTTCGTAGAAATACTTTTCGTACGACAGGTCGAGGGCCCATGCCTTCCACGGGTCCAGCCGCGCATTGCCGCCGCTGCCACCCGGCTCGCCGGTGGCAAAGTTGAAACCACTCTCTTCCGTCGCCTTGAGCTGGTCCATGCGGGCACGGGCCATTTGCTGCGAGAGACCGACGCGGACGGCTTGCGAATCCGGCAGGATGAATGCCAGGTTGATCTGCGGCAGGACGTCGGTGTAGTCCTTGCCGTCCGTAACGCCAAACACCGCATTGCCCGCGCCCGTGTCGACGCGGAACGAGTCGGAACTCTGGTCCGTATAGATCACCTGCACACCGGCGTTGCCCCGCAACGTGACGGAGTCAGAGATTTCGTGATTCAGGTCGCCGCGCAGGTACGCGGTGGTGACCTTTTCGTCGACCGTCCAGAACTTGCCGGCAAGGTAGGGGAGCGTCTCCGGCGTACCGTAGACGATGGGGTTGAAGTACTGCCGCAGCACGCCGTTGACGTTGAGCGCCAGCGCCTGCCCGGCATCCGCGTAGTTCAGGTTGGTGTTCCGCAGCAGGAACTGTGGATCGATCTGGAGATACCCACCGCCGATCGTGCTCAGGCCCGATTCCGGCGATTCCTTCTGCTTCGAGCGGTCGCTGTAATTGGCGCCGAACGAATAACTCTGGAACCACCACAGGTCGGCCGTGCGCGTCGCATCCAGCCGGAACGACGTCAGCTCATCTTCCGTGCGCGGCTTCTTCGTGTAGCCCGCGCCGTAGATCGTCGGGCCGATCTGGACCTGCGTCGGATCGGTGTAGTCACGCAGGAACGACAGCGACGGCATGTTGCTGTTGTTGCGCAGCTGGAACGTGCCCGTGTCGTACTGGTTGCGTGGCGCAGTGCCGTTCGCGGGCAGCGTCACGTACTGCGCGTTGATTTCCGGCTGCAGCTGGTCGCGCGTGGCCTTCGAATAGCTGATGTCGGCAACCATCGACCACTCGTCGCTCAGCTGGAACTCGTTGCGCCAACCGGTCGCGAAGATCTCGTCTTCCGTCGTGAACAGGAAGTTGCGCACGAGCGGCATCACGTTGTTGAGCGTGCCGGCGACGATCGTGTCGGCCTGGACTGTGGTGTTGGAGCGGCCGAACACCGTGCCATTCGGGAAGGTACCGTCGCAACACGGCGCCGGATAGCCACCGAGATTGACCTCGAGGCTGCGCGCATTGTTGGTCTGGTCCATCGTCGAGTAGTACAGGTCGATCACGCCGGTGTACATGTCGTTCGGCTCGAACTGCAGCGACGCCATCAGGCCGTCACGTTCCGTCGAACCCATGTCCGCCCGCACTTTCATGCCGTTCGTCACGTAGTTGCCGGCCGTGACGCCCGGATTGTCCGTGCAATTGGCCGGCGAGCCGCCGCCGCAGCTGGCTGCGCCACCGCTGCTGCCCGCCGCATTCCACGGCTCATACGTGCCGAAGCCGCGCGTCGCCAGCGGGCTGTCGAGGTGGGCATAGCCGAAGGCGAAGCCGAGCTTGCCGTCCATGAACTGGTCGATGTAGGAGAAGCTCGCGCGATAGCCGGTGTCGTCCGAGTCGGCGCCGAGGTTGTCGTTCGAGTTCATCTCGCCGCGGATGTTCAGCGCGATGGCCTGCTTGCCGTAGTCGAGCGGGCGCACCGTGCGCAGGTCGATCGTGCCGGCCAGGCCCTGGCCGACCAGCTGCGAGTCGGGCGTCTTGTAGACGATGACCTGGCTGATCAGTTCCGACGGGTACTGGTCGAACTCGACGTTGCGGTTGTCGCCGGTGCTGACCTGCTCGCGGCCGTTCAGCAGCGCAGAGGTGAAGCCCGGGTCGGTGCCGCGAAGACTGATCGCCGAGGCGCGGCCTTCGGCGCGCTGCGACGTGAGACCCGGCAGACGCGAGATCGATTCAGCGATGCTGGTATCCGGCAGCTTGCCGATGTCTTCGGCCGAAATCGCTTCGACGATGCTCATCGCGTCCTGCTTGACCGCGATTGCGCTCTCGATGCCGGCGCGGATGCCGGTCACGACGATTTCTTCGAGCTCGCCTTCGGCGGCGGGCGCCGTCTGCGCCTGGACCATGCCCGGCATGCCGAGCGCGATTGCGATCGCGAGCGACAGCGCGGTGCGGCGCGTGGGGTAAAGAATCGAACTGAAACGATCAGCGGCGCGCTTGTCGCCGGACTGCAGATGCTTGGCCACGGATAGCCCCCTGGTTAGAAGAAGGTGTAGTGCTCACCCAACACGGGATGCTAGTCGCCTAGCAAAACCACTTGCAATGGCGTGCAAACGTATTCATTGAATAATGAATGGGCGTTGCCGAAACACAACACTTTGGACTAGGGATTAATCCTGACGTGAGACAGCACGGGCGTTATGAACGTCCCGCAGCAGCGCGCGAACGGAGTCGCGGCCGAAGATCTCATCGATCCGGCAGGCCATCTTGCGCTGCCAGTTGGCGTGCTCTTCGTTGGTCCCGGGCACGTTGACCGGGTCCGGCATGCCGATGAGATCCTCGGCCTGCAGCACGACGAGCGCCGAGGCGCTCAACGCGAGATAGATGTGGATCGCGCGGGATAATGCCGGGCTGTACGACGACTCCGAGCCATCACAGCCGGGCACTTCGATGCCCGCTGCAGCCAGAGCCGCGAGCAGTGCCGTGCGATCGCGCACGCGTTCCGCCAGCACCTGCAGCCGCATCTCCTCGCTCGGGTACAGCGCAAGCCGGCGGCGCAGTTCGATGTCGCTCGCCGACCAGTAGCCGTTCAACGTCGGCAGGTCGTGCGTCGTGACCGTCGCAATCGCGCGGCGCGGATACTCGCCCGGCGCGAGGAAGCTGCCGTCGGGACGCTTTGCGAACAGCAGCACGCGATACGAGTACACGGCGCGGTCATTCATCGCGTGCGACATCTCGGGCGGCACCGTACCGAGGTCTTCGCCGACGACCAGGCAATCGTGCCGCTCGCTTTCGAGCGCCAGCACCGACAGCAGGTCGTCGAGCGGATAGTGCACGTAGCCGCCTTCGGTCGAACCGAGTCCGACCGGAACCCACCACTGCCGGAACAGCGCCATCACGTGGTCGAGCCGCAGGGCACCGAAGTGCCGCATGTTGGCGGAGATGAGGTTGCGGAAAGGCCGGTACTGCTCCGCCGTGAGCACGCTCGGATCCTGCGGTGGGATGCCCCAGTCCTGGCCCTTGAGCGCGAGCGCATCGGGAGGTGCGCCAACGCCGGCCCCCTTGCGATAGAGCGCCTGGTCGGACCATGTCTCAGACCCGCTCGGATTCACGCCCACGGCGTAATCGCCGTAGAGACCGATCGGCATGCCGAGCTCGCGGCCGAGCGCTTGCGCCTCGCCCAGCTGTTCGTCGGCCAGCCACTGCAACCAGGCATGAAACTCGACCGACTCCGCGTACGACTGCTCGAATGCCTGCACTCCAGGGTGCGTCGGGTCGCGCAGTTCCTCGGGCCACATCGGCCAGCCCCAGTAGCGGTGACTATCGACAGCGCGCATGTGTTCGTCGATGGCGTCGTGCAGCGCATGGCGACGCAGCGATTCATCGCGTTCAGCGCGGTAGGCCTGGAACTGCGCAGCACGCATCGAAGTCTGCGCTGACTGGTCGCGACGGAAGTGAACGTGCAGCAGCTTCAGGATGGGCAGCTTGGCCCGCGCGACGCCCGCATAGTCTACGCAAGGCGTCGCGCGCAGGCGCGCGAGCTCGGCCTGGAATGCGGCGGCATGCACGATCGCCTGTGCCTCGGCGCAATCTGCGAATTCCGCGACGCGCTCGATCGCGATGTAAAGCACGTTCAGGAAGTGTCGTGACGACGGGCTGTATGGGCTGAACTGCCACGGATTGCCTGGGAACAACGCGTGCAGCGGATTGAGGCCGACAAAGGCAGCGCCCTGCTCCGCGCACGTACGCACGACGGCGGCCAGGTCGGCGAAGTCGCCGATACCCCAGTTCTGCTGGGAGCGCAGCGTATAGAGCTGCACCGCCACACCCCACAGCCGCCCGCCATCGTGCAGGATCCTGGGTTCATGACAGGGCAACGGCGCCACGATGAGTGCGCAGGATTCGCTCGCAAAGCCGTCGAGTGCGACGTGCAGCGTGTGATACCCATGCGGCAGGTTGCCGGGCAGCGGCAGCTCGCGTCGCGTAAGCCAGCGGCCATCGACTTCGCGCCGTTCGTGTTCCTGCAGCTCCGCAGCGCGCAAGCGTCCGCGGACTTCATTGCCGCCGTCGATCGTGATGCGCCAGTCGAGTGCGTGCTCGAGCGCATCGGCCGGCACCGCAATCATCACGCCGTTGCGGTGCGGATGCACGACCGCCACGGGCGGCAACAGCGAACGCAGTCGCCCAGCCTCGCGTTCGTGCAACTCGCGCTCGATCGCCACCACATCGGACGTGACGCAACCCATCGCCGCCAGGATCGCCGTCTTGGTTTCGCGGCTGATGTTGAGCAAGTCGCCGCGATAGTTGTGGTATGCATCGCCGATGCCGCGCTGCCTGGCGAGTTGGTCGAGCAATGAGTCGAGCATTCGATACCGTCCGGTTGGCGGTCGCGACGATGCCCTACGTCAGGGGCCGCCGCAAGCGTGTTGATTCGATCAGACGGGCCGCGATTCCAGCAGCACCGTGCTTTGCGGCTGCAGCGCAAGCCGCGTTCCGGCCGCAAGACTGGCCATGACGCGCGGTGGTTGTTCGTGACTGGTGTCGAACAGCACGCCCCAGGTCGAGCCTGCTGGTCCGGCCGGTAACGTCATCTGCGCAGGCGTGTCCGCGGCGTTGAAGACCACGAGCAGGTCGCCATCGCGGGTGCTGCGCGCCGCGGCACCGTTCAGGAGCACCGCGATCGAGGCAAGCCTGGGATCATTCCAGTCGGAGACGGTCATCTCGCGCCCGGACGGGTGCAGCCACGTCACGTCCTTGGTGTCCACGCCGCGCCGCGTACCCTTGAGAAACGTGTCGCGACGCAACCAGAGGCGAGACTTGCGCAGGTCGATCAGGCGGCGTACGAACGCGATCAACGCAGCGTTGCGCTCCGCCAGCGTCCAGTCGATCCAGTTGATCTCGTTGTCCTGGCAATAGGCGTTGTTGTTGCCGTGCTGCGTGCGACCGAACTCGTCGCCCGCCATCAGCATGGGCACGCCCTGCGACAGGAACACTGTCGCGAGCAGGTTGCGGGCCTGGCGTGCGCGCGTTGCCAGGATCACCGGATCGTCCGTCGGACCTTCGATACCGTAATTGGCGCTAAGGTTGTACGCGTGACCGTCGCTGTTGCCCTCGAGGTTCGCTTCGTTGCGACGGTCGCCATAGGTCACGGTGTCTTGCAGCGTGAAGCCGTCGTGCGCGGCGACATAATTGATGCTGGCCGTCGGCTTGCGACCGCGCGCGCGAAAGAGGTCGCTGGAGCCGGCAAAGCGCTCGACGAACGTGCCGACGAGCGGACGGTCGCCGCGCCAGAACGCCCGCGCCGTGTCGCGGTAGCGATCGTTCCACTCGGCCCAGCCGACCGGGAACGACCCGAGCTGGTAGCCGCCAGCGCCGACGTCCCATGGCTCCGCGATCATCTTGAGATAGGCGAGCTGCGGGTCGGCCCGCAGCGCCGAGAAGAACGGCGCCGTGCGGCTGAACCCTTTCGCGTCACGACCGAGGATCGGCGCCAGGTCGAAGCGGAAGCCATCGACTCGCATTTCCGTGGCCCAGTACCGCAGGCAATCGATCACCATCGCGCGCACGGCGGGCTCGTCGAAGTTGATCGTGTTGCCGCAACCGGAATAATTCCTGTAATGCGAACGGTTGTCGGCGGGCAACCGGTAGTAGACCGGGTTGTCGAAGCCGCGCAGACTCAGCGTCGGTCCGTGCTCGTTGCCTTCGGCCGTGTGATTGAACACGACGTCGAGAATGACCTCGAGCCCGGCCGCGTGCAGCGCGCACACCATCGTCTTGAATTCGGCGACCGCATCCTCGACCGCATAGCTGGGTTCGGGGGCGAACCACGCCAGCGAGTTGTAGCCCCAGTAGTTCGCGAGGCCGCGCTCGGCGAGGAACTGTTCGCTCACGAACGCCTGCACCGGCATCAGCTCGATGGTGGTGACGCCGAGCCGCATGAGGTGCTCGATGACCACGGGCTCCGCGAGTCCGAGGAACTTGCCGCGCAGATGCGGCGGCACCGCCGGATGCCGTTGCGTGAAGCCCTTGACGTGCACTTCGTAGATGATCGTGTCGCGCCACGGCACGTTCGGCGAGCGCACCTTCGCCCAGTCGAAACTGCCATCGACCACTTCGGCGCGCGGCACGTACGGCGCGCTGTCAGCAGGCGATGGAAGGTCGTCGCGACCGCCCACGGACCCGTGTAGTGATGGATGCCATTCGAACTTTCCGCGCAGCGCCTGCGCGCAGGGGTCGATCAGCAGCTTCGACGGATTGAAGCGCAGGCCGCGCGCAGGATCGTAGGGCCCGTGCACGCGATAGCCGTACTGGAGACCAGGACCGCCGAAGCGCGCCGGCAGGAAACCGTGCCACAGGTCGCCCGTGCGTGACGGCAGTTCGAGTCGTGCGATTTCGTCGCGACCGCTGGCATCGAACAGGCAGAGTTCGACGCGATCCGCATGCGCGGAGAACACCGCGAAATTCGTACCGCGACCGGTCCAGTTGGCGCCGAGCGGCTGGGGCGAGCCCGCTTCCAGGCGCGGTGCGCCCGGTGCGATGTCGATAGCCAGGTCGTCCGGCGTGGCGGGGTCGAATGCGCCCATCAGATGCTCAGTCGGCGAGTTCGAAGAACAACGCGCCGAGCGGCGGCAGGTCGAGCCGGATGTGGCACGGGTAGCCCTGGCACGGCGCGAGCTGCGTCACGACGCGCTCCTGCTGGTTGTAGCCGGAGCCGCCGAAACGCGCGGCGTCGGTGTCAAACACCTTGCGGTACGTGCCTGCAGCTGGAACACCGAGCCAGTAGGCTTCGCGCGGCACTGGCGTGCAGTTGAACACGCACAACAGCGGCGGCCGGTCGGGGTGCAGCGGCGAGCGGCGCAGGAAGGCGAACACGCTCTGGTCGCCATTGTGCAGGTCGATCCACGCGAAACCCGCGGGGTCGGTGTCACTGGCGTGCAGCACAGGGTTTTCGAGATAGAGGTGGTTCAGGTCGCGGTTCAGGTCGAGCAGCGCGCGATGCTCGGGCTGCTCGAGCAGGTGCCAGTCGAGCGAGTGCTGCTCACGCCATTCCTGCCATTGCCCGAACTCGCAACCCATGAACAGCAGCTTCTTGCCGGGGTGCGCCGTCATGTACGCGCGGAACCAGCGGTAGTTCGCGCGCTTCTGCCACTCGTCGCCCGGCATCTTGTCGAGCAGCGAGCCCTTGCCGTGCACGACTTCGTCGTGCGAGATCGGCAGCACGAATTTCTCGGTCCAGGCGTAGACGAACGAGAACGTCACCAGCGAATGATGGAACTGGCGATGCACCGGATCGTGCTCGACGTAGCGCAGCGTGTCGTTCATCCAGCCCATGTTCCACTTGAAATGGAACCCGAGCCCGCCCAGGTGCGCCGGTTGCGTGACGCCGGGAAACGCCGTCGATTCCTCGGCGAACGTCATCACGCCCGGGTAGTCCCGCCCGACCGCGATGTTGAGCTGACGCAGGAACTCGATCGCGTCGAGGTTCTCGCGGCCGCCGTACCGGTTCGGCACCCACTCACCGGCCTTGCGGCTGTAGTCGAGGTACAGCATCGACGCGACCGCATCCACGCGCAGTCCATCGATGTGATACCGGTCGATCCAGTACAGCGCGTTCGCCACGAGGAAATTGCGCACCTCGTGCCGGCCGTAATTGAAGATCTTGGTGCCCCAGTCGGCGTGCTCGCCAAGCCGCGGGTCGGAGTGCTCGTACAGGCTCGAGCCATCGAAGTTGGCGAGGCCGTGGTCGTCGCGGGGAAAATGCGCCGGCACCCAGTCGATGATCACGCCCAGGCCCGCCTGGTGACAGCGATCGACGAAGGCCATGAAATCCTGCGGCGTGCCGAAGCGCGAGCTCGGCGCGTAGTAGCCGACTACCTGGTAGCCCCACGAGCCATCGAACGGGTGTTCGGCCACACCCATGAGTTCAAGGTGCGTGTAGCCCTGGTCCTTCGCGTACGGGATCAGCTCGTCCGCGATCTCACACCAGTTGAGGAACTGCGGCTCGCGGCCGTAATCGCGACGCCAGCTGCCGGGATGCACCTCGTAGATGTTGATCGGCTGCAGGTGATGCGGCGCGGTCCTGCGCGCGTCGATCCAGTCCGCATCGTGCCACTCGTAGCCGTCGAGCGAGGCGACGATCGAAGCAGTGCCCGGGCGCAGTTCCATCGCAAAGCCGTACGGATCGGACTTGAGGACGGTGGTGCCGGCCTTGGTGCGGATCTCGTATTTGTAGAGCGTGCCCGGTCCGACGCCCGGCACGAACAGTTCCCAGATCCCGGAGCCGCCGCGCGTCTGCAGCGCATGCTTGCGGCCATCCCACAGGTTGAAAGGACCGACGACACTGACGCGTTCTGCATTGGGCGCCCAGACGGCGAACCGCGTGCCGGACAAGCCGTCCAGTTCGGCGGGATGCGCGCCGAGCTTGTAGTAGATCGTGTAGTGATTGCCTTCGCCGAACAGGTACAGGTCGAAGTCGGAGAGCTGCGGCGCGAAGTAGTACGCGTCGTGCTTGTCCATCTCGACGCCGCTCGCGTAGCGCACATGCAGCTTGTACGGCTGCAACGGGCGGCGGTACGGCACGCGGCCCTCGAACAGGCCCGCCGGATGGACCGACTTCAGTTCAACTGCGGCCTCGCCTTCCCAGCGCACGCTGACAGCCACCGCGTCCGGCTCGAGTACGCGCACGACGCACACCGGCGCGTCGTTCTTGCGTGCGAACTCGTGGTAGCCCAGTGCCGAACGTGGCGTGGGGTGACGCGCGTTGACCAGCGCGTCGATGTCGGCGGGGGAAAGAGTCGTGCGGACGGTCATCCGGACGGAGTCTAGCGTGATGTGCGCGGCAGCGGGTCTGTGGACGCGGGTCGAGCGTGTGATGAATTCGATTTCATGGGTGCGGCGGTGCGGGCATCGCGTTGGTGGCGGTCGGTCCGGGGTCTGTGCCGGATCGCGGAATGGCAGACACGCGATCCGGCACAGACCCCGGGCCGACCGCTCCAACAGCGCAGACACGCGCACCACCACAACCCCGGAATCGGCCGCTGCAACAGCGCAGACACACGCCCCGCCACGCCCTTGCACTGGCTGCTGCAACAGGGCAGCGACATCGGACCCGACGTAAGCACTGGCCACGACGGCATCCGGCGCCCTGAGCGACCCTGCCGCCAGCTGCGCCGGTAACGTGCGGTGGCAGCCGGTCGATCCGACCTCTCTGCCGGATCGCGTGTCTGCCTTTCCGCGATCCGGCAGAGAGGTCGGATTGACCGGCTGCACGCACTGAAACCCGGCGGAACAGTGCCGGTCAGAGCACCGGCTTGATCCGCCAGATCCGCTCCGCGTACTCACGGATGCTGCGGTCGCTCGAGAACGTGCCCATGCCGAGCGCGTTGAGCACCGCCTTCCGGCTCCACTCCTCGGGCTGCAGGTACAGCGCGTCCACTTCATCCTGCGCCTTGGCGTAGGCGGCGAAATCTGCCAGCACGAAGTACGGCTCGCCATCGGAGAGCAGGCGCCCCACGATCGGCTTGCCGTCGAACACGTTGGCGGGCGAGAAGTGGCCCGAATCGATCATGTCGAGCGTGCGTGCAAGGTCGGGGTTCGAGGCGACGAACGTTTCCGGTGCGTAGCCCCTGGCCTTCAGGCTGCGCACTTCGTGCGCCTGCAGGCCGAAGATGAAGATGTTCTCCGGACCGACCTGTTCGCGGATCTCGACGTTGGCGCCGTCGAGCGTGCCGATCGTGAGCGCACCGTTCAGCGAGAGCTTCATGTTGCCGGTGCCCGAGGCCTCGAGGCCGGCGGTCGAGATCTGTTCCGAAAGGTCGGCCGCCGGCATGATCCGCTGCGCGAGCGAGACGTCGTAGTCGGGCAGGAAGACGACCTTCAGCTTGCCGTGGATGGTCTCGTCCGCGTTGACGATGCTGGCGACGTTATTGATGAGCTTGATGATGCCCTTGGCCATCACGTAACCCGCCGCCGCCTTGCCCGCGAAGATCACCGTGCGCGGCACGGCGTACGCCTCGGGGTTCGCCCGCAGCTTGTGGTAACGCGTCACGACGTACAGCAGGTTCAATAACTGCCGCTTGTACTCGTGGATGCGCTTCACCTGCACGTCGAACAGCGAGTGCACGTCCAGGTCGATGCCGACGCGACGCTGCACCTCGGCGTCGAGACGGCGCTTGTTAGCCAGCTTGATCTCGCGGAACTCGCGCCGGAACCCGGCGTCGTCGGCCATGCCGCGGATGCGCTCGAGTTCTTCGAGGTCGTTCTCCCACGCGTGCCCGAGATGGCGGGTGATGAGCGACGACAGCCCCGGATTCGACTGCTTGAGCCAGCGCCGCACGGCGATGCCGTTCGTGACGTTGGTGAAGCGGTCCGGATACAGCTCGGCGAAGTCGGTGAAGATCGTCTTCGTCATCAGCTCGGAGTGGAGCTTGGCCACGCCGTTGACCGTATGGCTCGCGACCACCGCGAGGTTCGCCATGCGGACCTGGCGCCCGCCGCCCTCGTCGATGAGCGACATGCGGCTGCGGCGCTCGCTGTCGCCGGGCCAGCGCGCCGTGACTTCGTCGAGGAACGCGCGGTTGATCAGGTAGATGATCTGCAGGTGGCGCGGCAGGATCTGCTCGAAGAACGAGACCGGCCAGACTTCGAGCGCTTCGGGCATCAACGTGTGGTTCGTGTACGAGAACACGCGGCGCGTGATCTTCCACGCCGTTTCGATGTCGACTTCATGCTCGTCCACCAGCAGGCGGATCAGCTCGGGAATGGCGAGTGCAGGGTGCGTGTCGTTGAGCTGTATCGAGATCGCGTCGTGCAGGGAGTCGAAGCTGCTGCCTTGGGCGAGGTGCTGCGCCAGCATGTCCTGCAGGCTTGCGCTGACGAAGAAGTATTGCTGCTTGAAGCGCAGCTCCTTGCCCTGCGGCGTGGTGTCGTCCGGGTACAGGATGCGCGAGACGTTCTTCGCCTCAGCCTGCGCCCAGGAGGCCTCGACGTGGCGGCCGGCATTGAACAACTCGACGTTGAATGGCGCGATGGCGCGGCCTGCCCAGAGACGCAGGTGATTGACCGTCGGGCTGCGGTTGCCCGGGATCAGCTGGTCGAAACCGACGGCCCAGATGTTGTGCGTATCGACCCAGCGGTACCGCGTGCGGCCCTGCGGGTCCTGCGTGCCGATGCAGCGGCCGCCGAAGCGGACGACGTAACGGGCGTCGTCGCGTTCGATCTCCCACGGGCTGCGCTCGCGCATCCAGGTGCTCGCGACCTCGCGTTGCCGTCCGTCCTCGTCGATGACCTGCGTGAAGATGCCGTAGTCGTAGCGGATGCCGTAGCCGACCGCCGGATACTGCAGCGTGGCGAGCGAATCGAGAAAGCAGGCCGCGAGGCGGCCAAGACCGCCAGTACCGAGTCCCGGGTCGTTTTCTTCCTGCGCCACGCGCTCGAGGTCGTACCCAAGCTCGGCCAGCGCTTCGCTTGCTTCCTGCACCAGGTCGCCGTCCAGGCTGGCGAGGCCGTTGATGAGCGAGCGCCCGAGCAGGTATTCGACCGACAGGTAGCAGACGCGCTTGACGCCTGCCTGCGTAATGCGGCGCTGCGTGGACAACCAGCGCGCAGCAAGCTCTTCGCGCACGGCGAGCGAGAGCGCATCGTAGATGTCCCGCTGCGTGGCGGATTCGGGGTCCCTGCCGAGCGAGCGCGTGAGGCGGTCGAGCAGGACGGCGCGCAGCGTGCCTGGCTGCAACGTGATTCCACTGAGTAAAGCGGTGCTTCTCACGTAGTGACTCCGTACCGTCGCGCGGCATTGACCGCGTCTTGTTATTGAACGACCAAGGCGCCGCAGCGCATCAAAGCTTCTGCAGCGTCCGCTCGGCCACGATGCGCCAGCCCTGTGCGTCCTTGGCGAGCGTCAGTTCCTTGACGTACGCATCCTTGCCGAAGCGCTGCACGAACGTCACGACCTTGCGGTCGGGACCAGCGTCCTTCGTCTTGAGTTCTTCGAGTCGCGCGTCGGGGGCAGCGCCGTTCGCGACCTGTTGCTTGCGGTCTTCGATGTAGGCCGTGGCCCCGCCATTCTCCGTCGACTGGAATTGCGGCGAGTAGAACGACGCCACCTGGTCCGGTTTGCGGTTCGCCCACGCCGAGCCCCAGACGTACACGGCCTCTTCGACCGAGCCGGCCATCACAGCCTTGGGTCCGAAATACGCGGGTGGTTGATCGAGGCACTTGGGTGCCGGGTCGAGCTTTGCGGGATCGGGTGCTGCCGGCGGAATGGTCATGCCTCCGCTCAGACGTTCGCTGCCCGTCACGCCCTCCGGCATCTCCAGACGGGGCCGCTCCCGCGCAGCGAGGTACTCGGGGTTGTCGCCACAGGGATTATTGGTGGCGCAGCCTGTCAGCACGGCGACCGCCAGCCCCGGCAGGATCAGCAAGCGAAGCGAAGTGCTCGAAACGGGCATCGGCGGAACACCGGGCGCAAAAGCGAAGGGGACGCATTGTAGCGTCACCCCGCCCGGATGTGCCGCGCCCGCTGCTTTACAGGTTGTACCCGCGCCGGGATCTCAGCACCTCGACCTGGTCGAGTTCCCACAAGTGCACCGGGGCGCCGCGGCGCACGAACATGCCCGACCCGGCGTTTATGAACGAGCGTGCGAGCCGTTTGCGGTACCACTCGGCGGGACGGATGTGGACGTTCCGGTCCGTGCGGCGCTTGTCGCAGTAGAGTTCCCAGTCCTCGCGCGTCAGCGCGCCAAAGTGCAGGACGCCCTGGCACAGGCGAGCGAGGTTGCGCAGTCCGGCCGCTGCGGGCCGAGTCGGCAGGTACTGAAAGACGTCGTAGCAGACCACGAGGTCGAACGGTCTGTCCGCCTCGAAAGTCGCGGCCGACCCCTGGGTCCAGCCGTGCTTGTCGCAGAGGTACTGGCTGACCTCGAGGCCCGTGTATTTTGCCTTGGGGAAGTGGCGTAGCAGCTGGTCACGCATCAGGCCCAGGCCGCAGCCCACATCAAGAATCGAGCGCACCTGCAGCTCGCCGTGATTGGCGAAGGCCGCGATCAGGTCGGCACGCCGGACCATCTCCCTGCTGGTCACGACCCGCGTCCGTGGGTCGAGGTAGAAGCGCCGGAAGAAGGCGGCATCGAACTGCTCGGTCGGTGCGGTTTTTCTGGGCACAGTAGGTTGCTGTCCTGGCGGTGGGCCGGCGTCCGCTGGCGGTTTTTATTCAGTAGTTAAAGCTTAAAGTATTTCTAGAATGAGTCGCTATCATTTGTGCTTTACGTAGTTTTACCGAACAACACAGCGTTCTCGCAGCGACGCTGGGCCCGTTCGCCTGCCCGGCCCCGGTTGCATCGCGACCGTACGCCCCCACTTCGTGGTTCATGCAGGAATCAGACAGGCAGCCGCGACGATGAACCGACGCGAAATGCGCTCATGGATGTGGGCAGAAGCCGTGGACAGGCTCGACCAGGCCGACCGCCTGCAACGGCAGTTCTTTCGCCTGGCCGTGCAGCCGACGGACCCGCGGGAGCGGCCCCGGTGGGAGCCGCCGGTGGACGTCTATGCGGGCACCGAACAGGTGCTGATCGAGGTCGCGTTGCCGGGCGTTCCAGCGGACCGCATGGAGCTGATCCTCGGCCCGGGCGAGTTGGTGATCCGGGGCGAGCGTGCCCTGCCGGACCGGCCGGCCGGCACGACACTCCAGCGCCTGGAAATTCCCTACGGACGGTTCGAGCGCCGTCTGACACTCGGCCCCGGGCACTGGGACCTGGTGGACCGGCGACTCGCCGATGGCTGCCTGCAACTGCTGCTGGCCCGCCGCTGATGAACGAACGGACAGGTGACGACCCCATGAGCACGGACATGAACCACGACCAGGACGACGCAGCGAAGATGCCCGTGGCGACCCCGAACGACGGCGCGGAGCCCAGCAAGGCACCCAACCTGCCGGAGGACATGCTGATCATCCTGCCGGTCCGCAACCTCGTGCTGTTCCCCGGGGTGATCCTCCCTGTCGCGATCAAGCGCGAAAAGACCGTGGCAGGTGCCCAGGCAGCCGTGCGTGTCGAAGGCAAGGTCGGGTTCCTGCTGCAGAAGGACCCCCAGGCCGACGATCCGACGTTCGACGAGCTGCACCGGATCGGGACGGCGGCAACGATCATCCGCTACGTGACTGCGCCCGACGGCACGCACCACCTGGTGTGCCAGGGCGAGCGGCGTTTCCGCGTGCTCGATGC
>JAPLSF010000359.1 GCA_026398785.1 Pseudomonadota bacterium
GCGGGCGCGCGCCACCAGCAGTTCCAGCGCGATCAGCAGGAAGAACACCGGAGTGGCGAATGCAATGGCCTTGCCCATGCTGCGATCCTAGCTCTCGACGTGCCAGCCGCGCGATCGATCCACGGCCTGCGCCCAGCGAGCCAGCCGAGTTGTAGCCTCGTCGCGCGACATCTGCGGTTCGAACCGCCGCTCGGCCCGCCAGTTCGCCGCGACTTCCGTCGGTGACGACCAGAAACCAGTGCCCAATCCGGCGAGGTAAGCGGCTCCCAGCGCTGTTATCTCCGTCACCTGCGACCGCACGACCGGCACGCCCAGCAGGTCGGCCTGGAACTGCATCAGCAGGTCGTTCGCCGTGGCGCCGCCGTCCACGCGCAGTTCGATCAGTGGATGGTGAGCGTCACGTTGCATGGCCAGCAACACCTCGGCGCTCTGGAAAGCGATTGCTTCCAGAGCAGCGCGGGCGATGTGCGCCCGTGTCGTTCCACGCGACAGCCCGACCATCGTGCCGCGCGCGTACGCATCCCAGTGCGGGCTGCCGAGCCCGGTGAAGGCAGGCACGAGATAGACGCCGCCGGCATCCGGGACGCTCGCTGCCAGCGCTTCGATGTCGGCCGAGCGTTCGATGATGCCGAGGCCGTCCCGCAGCCACTGCACGACCGCGCCGCCGACGAACACCGCGCCCTCGAGCGCGTAACGCAGGTCGGTCGTTTGCCAGGCGATGGTGGTCAGCAGTCGGTTGCTGGAGGCGAGCGGCGATGTGCCGGTGTTCATCAACAGGAAACAGCCCGTGCCGTAGGTATTCTTGGCCATGCCGGGCTCGAAACAGGCCTGCCCGAAGAGCGCCGCCTGCTGGTCGCCGGCGATCCCCGCAATCGGCACCGAATGCGCGCCGAGCCTGGCGACCGGCGCGTTCAGGCTGAGCGACGATGGCACGACCTGCGGCAGGACGGCGCGCGGAATGCGCAGCCGTTCGAGCATGACGTCGTCCCATTCGGCGCTCGCGAGGTTGAGCAGCAGCGTGCGGCTGGCATTGGACACGTCGGTGACGTGTCGCTCGCCGCTCGACAGCTTCCACACCAGCCAGCTGTCGATCGTGCCGAAAGCGAGTTCGCCCTTTTCCGCGCGCTGACGCGCGCCCGGTACATGATCGAGCAGCCACGCCAGCTTGGTGCCGGAGAAGTAGGGATCGAGCAGCAGTCCCGTGCGCCTGGCGACCTCGGGCTCGAGACCCTCGGCCTTCAGTCGCTGGCACAGGTCGGCCGTGCGCCGGTCCTGCCAGACGATGGCCGGCGCAAGTGGCCGGCCAGTGCTGCGGTCCCACAGTACGGTCGTCTCACGCTGGTTGGTGATACCGATGGCCGCCACGTCTGCCGGTGTCGCGCGCGCTCGCACGAGCACTTCCGTGATCGTCGCTGCCTGCGTCGCCCAGATCTCTTCCGCATCGTGCTCGACCCAGCCGGAGCGCGGAAAGTACTGCGTGAATTCGCGCTGCGCAGTCGCCACCGGCGTGCCAGCGGTGTCGAACAGGATCGACCGCGAACTGGTGGTGCCCTGGTCGAGCGCGAGGATGAACTGCGGCATGTGGGTACCTGCGGAGGCGAGACCTGATTCTAGATCAGCAAGCCCCGCATTGCGCCTCGCGCTCTGGTTACGCGATGATCCGGCGATGACACAGGCCGACGGCGTCGCGGAGTTCACCCTCAAGGCCATCGTCGTCGGCGTCGTGCTCGGCATCGTGTTCGGCGCCGCCAACGCCTACCTCGGCCTGCGGGTTGGCATGACGGTGTCGGCGTCGATTCCCGCCGCCGTCATGACCGTCGCGACGTTCCGCCTGCTGCACCTGCGTGGCACGATCCTCGAAGCCAACCTTTCGCAGACGGTCGCTTCGGCCTCCACCGCGCTTGCGACGGGCACGATCTTCACGATTCCCGCGCTGTTCCTGTGGGGCGTCACCCCGCCGTA
>JAPLSF010000013.1 GCA_026398785.1 Pseudomonadota bacterium
TAGCTCATGCCAGCATCGAGATCGACCGAGCGGTCGGTGCCGTCGGCGGCCGCGACGTCGAAACCGCCACCCATTCGACCGCCGACGAACGGCGTGAACTCGAAGCGTGGGGAATCGGCCTGCGCCACCAGCGGCGTGGCGAACAGTGCGACCGTTGCGAGCATTGGCAGCCAGAGCAAGCTGGTGGACGAATTCATGCGGCGCTCCCTGTCTTTGATGCCACATTCTAGTGGGCCGCGGCGTAGTGGCGTCCGGTCTTTCCACAGCCGGCGCGAGGCCGGCCGCTGCTACACTCCTCGCCAAGGACTTCGGCGGAGGCAAGCGATGAACGACCTGCAACAGACGCTGCGCGACCTGCACCGCGAATTGGCGGACCTCCCGCAACTCGGCCCGCCACAGCGGGCGCTGCTCGAGGCGGCCCTGGCGGACATCCAGCGGGCACTGGCGCCGCAGCACCAGGCCGGCTCCGTCCAGGTCCAGGACGTCGCGCCGGCCGACGCACTGGAAAACGCCGCAGTGCGCCTCGAAACGGGACACCCAGGACTCGCCGGCGCCATCCGCGCATTCGTCGACGCGCTCACCAAGGCGGGCATCTGAAGCGCCAGAATCACCTGATTTATAAGCAGTTTTTGTACATTTCGACGATGTTCCGGCGGACCTGTCTGGTATCATTGCGGTTGGTCCCCTGACTGCATTTCCCAACGTGACCGCCAATACGCAAACCGAAGACTCGCAACCGTTCGACGAAGCCTTCAGTCGTGCCGTCGATCTCGGCAACCAGATCGCCGACGGCGACGACAAGGCCGACTTGTGGGACATCGCGGATGGCCTGCTCGCGGGAGCCGTGCAGTATTGGCTCTACACGCGACAGCCCTGTGGCGACCCCCGCTGCGAGGACTGCCTGGCGATCGGCACCGCCGAAGCCCGCATGGCCGAGCTGCGCCGGCTGGTCGAACAGTTCTCGACAGAGAGCCAGTACTTCCACGCACCGACCGACTCGAACGTTGGACGGGCCTGAGGCCAGGTCGCGCACGCCAGGTCCGCGCCCAACGCGAAGCCCGGCGCTTAATTGCGCACACGCGCGACGAATCGCGCACGACATTCCCGAGTGCTGACCCGAGTATGGCCTTCCGTTCCATGGAGGGTTCGCCGTGACACGTCCAGCCGTCCGCCTGCTCATCGCCGCCCAGGCGGCGCTCTTCCTGCCCACGTCGCCGCACGCTGCCAGCGCGCTGCCGCTGCCGGCCGTCGATACTCCTACGGGGGGTGGCGGCACCGTCGTGCTCGAACCGGTCAGGCAGCACGCGCGGCCGACGCGCCGCCTCGTTTTCAGTTGCGTGACGCCGGGCCTCGTCACGTTTTCCGATCGACCGTGCGGCCCGGTGCCGGAAGTGCGTGAGCTGAAGCTCGACCAACCCGTGCCCACAGCGGCCGGAGCGTCGCCGGAGCTCGGCAAAGCCGACGCGCAAGCGCCGGCGAGCCGCAGGAAGACGACTGGGCGTGACGACGCCCGCCCCGCCGCCGCGGAAGAGGCACGTGTGATGACGTGCCAGAAGCTGCAGGCGGCGCTCGACAGCCTCGATTCGCGCATGCGAACAGGTTATTCGGCCCGCGAGGCCGGCAGCCTCTGGGAACGCTGGCGCGACGCAAAGGCCCGCCTGCACGCAGCGAACTGTTGAGGCCGCCCGTGTAAGATCGGCGACGTCCTGCCTGCCTGGTGAACCACATGACGACGTCGCCGACGCTGACCCGCCGCCTGTTGGTCAGCGCTGTCGCGGGCATCGCGCTGCTCGCCGCCGCGGGCTGCCAACGCAAGGAGGCGCCCACGGGCGAAACCGTTGCGGACACGCCGCAGGCTGCGACCGCGCCGGCGCCTGCACGCACCCCCGTGGCAGACGAGGTTCCCGCAGGCGTCTTGCGCGCCTACGTCTGGCAGTGCGCGGACGGCCAGACGCTCGTCATGCGCAACCTATTGCGCGAAAAGGCGATTGCCATCGATTTCCACGACGGCACGCGCCGGCTCGACCAGACGGTGAGCGCCTCGGGTGCGCGCTATGCCAACAGCGTGATGGTTTTCTGGACCAAAGGCAGTGCCGCTACGCTCGAGCGACAGGGCGCACCGGCCGTGCGATGCGAAGAACGGCGGGCCGACTCACTGCGCGAGGACGCCCGCGTGCGCGGCGTGGTGTACCGCGCGCTGGGCAACGAACCGGGCTGGATCCTCGAAGTCGGTCCCGCGAGCAAGCTGAGCTGGACCACCAATTACGGCGCGGACCGCTACGACTTCGAGCAGGCCCAGGCAACCACCGCGCCTGACGGCGCGATCGTCTATGCGGCGCAGAAGGATGCGGTCTCGATCAAGGCCTCGATCAAGGCCGAGCGCTGCGTGGACGATGGCGACGTGGAATACGACCATGTCGTGACGGTGGAATCCGGTGGCCAGACCTACCGCGGTTGCGGCACTCGCCTGAACCCACGGTGAAGCGAATCGCGCCGCGCCCATGGGCGGGGCGTTACTCGTCAGGCAGCGGAATCCGTTCCGCATCGCCCGGCACCGGCGCAAACCGATGCTCGCGCCAGTCGCGCTTCGCCGCTTCGATGCGCTCGCGCGAACTCGAAACGAAGTTCCAGTAGATGTGCCGTGGTCCGTCGAGTGAGGCGCCACCGGCCAGCATAACGCGGGAATTCCCGAGAGCGCGGATCGACACCGGACCGGCAGCGGACGCGAGCACCATGAACTGGCCTTCGTCATAGGCCTGACCGTCGATTTCGATCCGGCCCCGCGCGACGTAACACGCCCTTTGCTCGTGCTCGTCCGGCACCTCGAGCACCGCCCCGATGGCGAGTTGCGCATCCACGTACAGCGTCGGCGAGAATACGTCGACGGGTGACCGCTCGCCGTACGCCGTGCCGGCAATCACGGTAAGGGTCACGCCTGGCTGCTCGATACGCGGCAGGCTGGCCGCACCGTGATGCGCAAAGGACGGCTCCCGCTCTTCCTCCGCACGCGGCAACGCGATCCACGTCTGGATGCCGTGCGCACGCGTGCGGCCTGCAGCGTCGCGCACCTCCGGTGGCGTGCGCTCCGAATGCACGATGCCCCGACCGGCCACCATCCAGTTGACGTCGCCCGGACGGATCAATTGCGCCGTCCCAAGGCTATCGCGATGCATGAACGCGCCTTCGAACAGGTACGTGACGGTCGCGAGCCCGATGTGCGGGTGCGGGCGCACGTTGACGCCCTGCCCCGGCCCGAAGTCCGCTGGACCCATGTGATCGAAGAAAATGAACGGACCGACGGTTTGCAGCCCCACCGCAGGCAGCACGCGACGCACGGCAAAATCGCCGAGGTCGCGCGGCCGCGGTTCGATGACGCGCTCGACCGCGTTCGACACGGTGACGCCTACTGCAGGCCGAGCACGGCCTTGCCCTGCTCGAAGCGGACGTCCACCGGAATGTTGCGCGCGCCGAGCCGGGCGAGGTCGGCGGACAGTTGGGGCTTAAGGACGCCGAGCTGGGCCAGCAGTTGCTTGACGCCCGCGTAGTTGCCGTCGCCCTGCAGCTTGAGGATGTCGGCCGACAGCTCGTCCATCGCCTTGCGCATCTTCACCATGTCGACGCGGTAATGGCCGTTGGCATCGCGGCTGAACGCGCCGCGATCGGCGAAATAGTTGAAACGCACCATGTTGGCCTGGCCATGGGCCTCGGCGGCGCCCCACCGCACCGAGCGGAAGATGCCGGTGAGGAACGTCACGTAGTAGTCCTCGAGCGAACCGCCGAGCTCGCCCTTTTCGTGCAGCTTCGTGATCATGTACAGCCCGAGGATGTCGGCCTTGCCCTCTTCGAGCCAGCTCGCCTGCTCCTTGAGCGCGTCGCGAACCGTGCCCTTGCCGTCGAGCGTGTTCTTGATGCCGAGGCCGTGCGCGACTTCGTGGAACATGGTGTCGGCGAAGAACGCGTCGAACGTCACGTGCTTGCGCTGCTCCGGCACGATCAGCTCGTCGGCGATCGGCAGCATGATCTTGTCGAACTTGGCGCGCATGGCGTTCTTTAGCTGCAGCCGGCGCGTGCCCTTCTCGAGCTGCACCTGCTCGTCGTTAGGCAGGTTGATCGCGATGGTCTTCGAGGCCACGTTGCAGTGGCCGGCGTAGTACACCGCGTCGTATGCGTTGAGGTCGGAATCGGTGCCGGGCTTCTCCGCCTTGTACGCATCGGTGACCGGTAGACCGCGCTGCAGTTCCGGCAGCATGGCGGCATAGCGTTCGAGGCGCTTGCTCCACTCCATGTCCTTGATCAGCGCGTACGACTCGTACGCCGCCTTGGAGCCGAACAGCGCGTCTTCGTAGGTCTCGATCGGGCCGATGACGACGTCGATGCGGTTCGACTTCATGTCGAGCCAGGCGCGGTCGCTGGCGCGGTAGTCGTCGGTGAGCAGCGCCTTGGCACGCAGTGCCAGGTACTTCTTCAGGGCGGGATCCTCGGCCAGCGCAGCCGCCTGCTCGAGCTTGGCCGCCGCCTTCGCCAGTGTTTCGCGGTACTCGACGTGGTACGGCACGACCTGCAACGCGCCCTTGGCGTCGCGGCGCAGCAGCGTGTATTCGCTGCGCGACTGCGGCAGGTTCGCCTTTTCGAACTCCTCGCGCGTCATGTCGTGCGGGTAGAACTGCGCGCCCTCCGGCTTCGCCCCGACGCCAGGCACGAAGGGCGCATTGTCGGCCAGCCGGTCCCAGGGGCCGTAATTCAGCAGCACGAAGTCACGGGCCCGCGGATCAGTGACGCCTTTCAGCAGCGCATCGCGGTTGCCGTAGGTCTGCCGCCAGTAGAGATCGTCCATGATTTCGCCGGCCTCGATGAAGAGGCCCAGCATCTGTCGCTCACTGGCGCTCAGGGACGACAAGTCCGCGTTCAGCGTCACCGGCGCGTAGATCTCGGGTCGCACTGCTGTCATCGCGGGCGCAGAGTCGGCTGTCTTTTGAGCGGCTGTTTCGCCCGCACCTGCCACGCCTGCCAGCAGCGTCATTGCCGCGATGCCGGTCAGCACCGCTTGTCGTATCATCGTCACGGTCGTCTCCTGGTCGTTATTTGCGGCCGAACAGCGCTTCGAGTTCGGCCTTGGCCTTGTCGGCCGCGCTCACGGCCTCGGGTCGGTAGGCCGAGGGTGTCGGCCGGAAGTAATCACAGAAATTCGCCACCTGCTTGTCCTTCACTTCTTCGGCGATCGTCTCGCGGCAGTGCTTGGCCTTGCCAGTGTCATAGAACTCGCACATGCGGCACGCATGCAGTTCCGCATGGCATGTCCGGCATTCTTCCAGTCGCCGCAGCGGCAGCGAATAGCCGGCCAGCGACGTTCCGCATTTCCAACAGCGTAATCCATTGTCCATCGGCCGGTCCCAGGGGTGTTCGGATCGCGCCTTAGCTACGCTCCCCTCCCGGCCTTGTCAATCGGCCACAGTCGATTACGCTTGCGTTCCCGCTCCGTGGAATCCCGCATGGCCGTCCGCACCGTTCTCCGCATGGGTCATCCGCTGCTGCTGCAGGCCGCCGCTCCCGTTCAGAGCTTCGGCACCGCTGAATTGCGCGAACTCGTGGCCGACATGGACGACACAATGCGCGCGCTGAGCGGGGCTGGCATCGCCGCACCGCAGATCGGCGTGTCGTTGCGGGTCGTGATCTTCGAGGTCACGCACAACCCCCGCTATCCGCAGGCCGAGCCCGTGCCGTATACGGTACTGATCAACCCGACCCTGGATCTGCTCGGCGACGAGCGCGACGAAGCCTGGGAAGGGTGCCTGTCGGTGCCGGGTTTGCGGGGCGTGGTCGCGCGTCACACCAACCTGCGCTACCGCGGCTTCGACCTGGACGGCCGGCCGCTCGACCGCACCGTGACGGGCTTCCATGCGCGGGTCGTCCAGCACGAGGTGGACCACCTCGACGGCATTCTCTATCCGCAGCGGGTCGCCGACTTGCGTTGGTTCGGCTTCGAGGACGAACTCTTCCCGGACCGGAGCGCCCTGCCGCCGGGCTGACTCGGCCACCCGCAGGAGCGGCTGCATTAGGCGCAATGAATTTCGCATCTTCCCTATTTAAGTGGCGCGGATCGCGTCCGATGCTTGGGCGGTGTCCACAGGAAGATGGCGATGACCCGCAACCTCCAGAACCAACAAGTCGAGTCGCTGCGAACCGCCATGCGCGCGCGGCAAGTCCAGCTGCGCGAAGAAATCCGCCAGGCGCTGATCAAGAGCGATTCGGAACACTATCTGCAGATCGCCGACTCGGTGCGGGACCTCGAGGACGAATCCTTCGCCGACCTGATCGTGGACGTCGGCCTCGCCGAAATCGATCGCGACCTCGACGAACTGCGCGCGATCGACGCAGCGCTGCTGCGAGTGGCGGATGGCAGTTACGGCGCGTGCGAAGCATGCGCAAGGCCGATCGATTTGAAGCGGCTGAACCTGACTCCGCAAGCATTGCGCTGCATCGAATGCCAGACGATCTTCGAGCGCACGCACTTCCAGAAGACGGGCCACACGCTTTGAAGAAGTGAATAGTGATCAGTGGTGGGCGACGACACGACGATTCATGCCGCAACAGTCACTATTGGCCAATCACGAATCACTGATCGCCAATCGCTAAGTCCCGCGCCAGGCCGCGTCGTAGTTCTGCCCGTATTGCATGATCCGTTGCAGCACGGTGTCGTACCCCATGCCACAAGCGAGTGCCGAAGTCGCGAAGTCCTCGATCTGGGCCAGGTTGGGATTCGCATTCGCCTCGAGCACGTACACCCCGCCGTCCGGTTTCAGTCGCAGGTCGATGCGCGCATACCCGCTGAGTGACAAGGCGCGATAGATGCGCCGCACCAGAGTGGCCAGCCGCGGCGACAGGCCGGGCGGCAGGTCCTGGGCGGGACCCGTATCGATGCCGTGCCGCATCTGGTACTTGCGGTCCCACTTCACCTTGCGCGTAGCGATCGACATCACGTCGGGCAGCGTGCCGAAATTGAGCTCCCAAACCGGCAAGGTCGTGAGCCGCCCGTTGCCCATCACGCCGATGTAGAGCTCGCGGCCTTCGATGTATTCCTCGACCAGCGCGTCCGAATTCGTCTGCTCGTGGATGAACACGACGCGCTCGCGCAGCTTCTGGCTGTCGTAGACGATCGAGGCCTGCGAGATGCCGAGCGAGGCATCCTCGGTGGCCGACTTCACGAACAGCGGAAACTTGAGCTTGCGCGGCTCGACGTAGCGGCGTTTGCGCGGCAGCAGAGCGTACCGCGCGGTGGGAATGCGGTGGTAGGCGAGAATCTGCTTCGACAGCACCTTGTCGCGCGAGATCATCATGCCGCGTGGGTTGCAACCGGTGTACGGCAGCCGCATCAGTTCGAGAAAAGCCACGACGTACTGGTCGTAGGTGACGATGCCCTGGAACTCCTCGAGCAGGTTGAAGGCTATGTCGGGCTTCCACTCCATGATCGTGGAGCGCAGTTCGGCCAGGTTGTCGCCCATGCCGAGTGCCTTCACTTCGTGCCCAATCGCCTTCAGCGACGAGGTCACGTCGTACTCGGTGCGCCACTCGTCGATCTCCTGGGGGGAGTAGCCGTCGGTGGACTCGGGGGGCACCAGTGTTTCGTGCACGAGCACGAGCACGCGCAGGGGTTTCTTCGTCATAGGGCGTAGTTCTCGCGGTCCCGCAACAGCATCTCGAGCATGATGCGCTCGAGCATCACGAGCACTGCACGCTTGGTGTCGCGCTGGTTGTGACTGAGCCGCAGGTTCATGCGACGTGCGCGCTGGGTCGCTATTTTCAGGACGTGCTGGACCAGGTACGGATGCATTCTCGCACGACGGATCATCAGGCGCTCGACCTGCGGCCGGACCTTGCGCAGGAACCGGGCGGCCTGCAGGCCGTCCGGATAATCCGCCACCGTGCCGAACACGCGCAGCAGGCGGCGATCGTAGGTGCGCGCAGCGTTGAGTTCGTAACGACGCTGCTTGCGCCGATAGTGCTCGCGCAACGTGCGGGTGTTCCCGGACAGCGGCTCGATGACTTCGCGGTCCAGGCGAACCGCACGCTTGCCCTGCAGATTGCGCATCGTCGCATCGACGTATTCGAGCTTGCGCAGCGCCGGCCAGCCGGCGTACTGGCTGCGCCAGCGCGAATAGCGCGGCAGCCAGACGGCGAAGGTTTCGGCGAAGTCCTCGGTGGGATGGCTCTGCGCGTACCAGTGGCCGAGGTGCAGCACGAACCGGCGGCTGGCCGGCCGCGGGAAATACCGCGACGGATAGCGGCGCGAGGCCTTGCCGAACGTGTCGCGCCAGGTCTTGCGCCGGCGCAGGCCGAACGCCGTGTCGATCGCATGCCCGGTTTCGTGGCGCAGGATGCGCATCAGCCACTTGTCGTTGCCGCCCTCGACCTCGTACATGAAGCGCCGTTCGAGACGCTGCAGACGCGGGTGCGCGAGGTAGAACGGAATGGCGATGCCGGGGACGCCGTCGGGCGAGAACCATTCTTCGGATAGCCAGAGGTGCGGACGGAAGTGGATGCCCTTGAGCCGCAGTTCCTCATACAGGCGCCGCACCGCGTGGTCGAGTCCAGACCGCGCGAGGGACAGGCGCAGGTCGCAGAAGCGCAGGTCGAGCAACGCTTCATCGTCGAGCCGCGTCCACGCGGGCTCGCGCAACCGTCGCCGACGCGGCTTCACGCCGTCACTCCGCGTGTCGCCGTCAGGCGCGCAACGCAGCGCTCGACCGCGACATCGAGTTGCTTGCGGCCCACGAGCCGGCCGAGCGCGTCCGCGGGCAGCGCATCGACACCGTGCTGCAGGCCAAACATCGTGCCGACGAGCCCGGCGACCAGGGCTGCATCGTCGCGCAGGCTGCGTTTTGCCGCGGCGATGGCGGCATCGAAATCCTGCGCGTCGCCGACGATACGACGTGCCAGTACCAGCGCCTGCAGCACGTCGATCGTGCCACCGGTCGCCCTGGCGTCTGCGGCAGCCGGCAAGGTGGCAACCGCAGCCTGCACGTCTTTGCTCAGCGGCCTGGCTGTCCAGCAACCCGGCACGGGTTCGGGGACAGCCTGCAGCCAGTCCTGCGCCGGCTGGCCGCGCAGTGCGCAGAGCAACGCCGCCGAGTAGGCACGGCAGCTGTCGAGGATCCGGGGCGACTGATGCGTGGTGCGCGAACACTCGGCGGCAAGTGCGATGGCGGCTGCGGGATCGTTGCCCGCAAACAGCGCGGCGGCCAGAACACGCGGCAGGCTCGTCGCAGCGGCGTCCTTCGGATCGTGCGAGCCGGCTACCGGCAAGCCGCGCCAGCGAAAGATGGCGAGCGCTTTCGCGACATCGGACGATGCGTGAGCTTCACCAGGCTGACCGGTAGCCGACAGGTGTCCGTCCTTGAACCAGCGCCAGTAGCGCTCGATCTGGTCGCGCGCATCGGCGCGCCCAACGGCGTTCAGGCTTTCATCGAGACAGAGCGCGAGCGACGTGTGCTGGGTCCATGCCAGCGGCGAGGCCTTCGTTGCCACGGCTGCGCGCTTTGCGCCGAGCGCGTCGCCCAACGCGAGTCCGAACCAACCCCCGCGCACGCGCTGCTCCAGCGCAGGACCGCTGACCGCGTCCGTTGCGGCCGCGGCACCCTTGGCCGGGCCCGTCGACTTCGCGCCACTCAAGGCGCCTGTCACACCTGCGCGGACTGGCTGCCACGAGCGTACGAAGGCGGCCTGTGCGTCGGTTTCCGGTACCTCTGGCCACGAGCGCGATTGTCGGCACTGCTGCCAGTAGTCGCCCAGCTCGATGAGCGCTGCCTCTCCCCCGCCCGGATTGCGTTCGGCGAGCCAGCAGCCGGCGACCATCGCGCTGCGGCCGATGCCAGCCCGGCAGTGCAGGTACACGCAATGGCCGGACTCGAGGGCGCCATTGAGCAGCGCCAGGATCCGGCGCATGGTCTCGCGGTCGGCCGGTATACCGTGATCGGGAATCGGTTGGCGCCGATATTCGAAGCGCCGTCCCGACGGTGTTGCGAACGGCAGCCGCGTTTCGTAGGCCGGACTTTCGCCCAGCTCGGTCAGGTCGATGAAGCAGGTAATGCCGGCTTCAATGAACCGGCGCAGCCGATCCATCGACCTGGCACGTGACCGCGAGCCCGGGTGCTCGCCCACCAGGAAGCGGCCCGGCACGACCCAATACGTGGTGTCGATGGGCCGTGGCCTGGTCCAGTCGGGTCCGGCGCTCGCTTCTGGCGTCTTCGGCGTCATTGTCGCCATGATAAGGCAACGGGGTGCGACTGCCCGTGCGGCTGTGAGAGACTTGGGTCAATTTCCCTGGGGGAGTAATCCGTGCTGAAACAGCTGGCAGCCCGCAAGTCGGTGGCTGCGATGACTCGCGAAATCGAATCCGGGCCCAAGCTGAACCGCGTGCTGGACCGCCGGGCGCTGACCTCCGTCGGCCTGGGGTCGATGATCGGCAGCGGCATTTTCGTCCTGACGGGCACCGTGGCTGCCCAGCACACGGGCCCGGCCGTCACCCTCGCTTTCCTGGTGGCCGCCATCGGTTGCGGCCTGGCTGCGCTCTGCTACGCCGAACTGGCCTCGATGATCCCGATCTCGGGCAGCGCCTACAGCTACACGTACGCGACGCTCGGCGAAGGGGTCGCCTGGTTCGTCGGCTGGAACCTTGCCCTGGAATACGTCATGTCGGGAGCGGCCGTCGCGGTCGGATGGTCCGGCTACGTCGTCAACCTGCTCGCCGA
>JAPLSF010000231.1 GCA_026398785.1 Pseudomonadota bacterium
GGACGGCATCTCGATGGGCACGCCCGGCATGCGGTATTCGCTCGTATCCCGCGAAGTGATTGCGGACTCGATCGAGACCGTGGTCGGCGCGCAGGGCTTCGACGGCGTGGTCGCGATCGGCGGCTGCGACAAGAACATGCCGGGCTGCATGATGGCGATCGCGCGGCTCGATCGTCCCGCTGTATTCGTCTACGGCGGTACGATCAGACCCGGCGAAAAGAAGCGCGACGAGGTTTCGGTATTCGAAGCCGTCGGGGCGCACGCGGCCGGCGTCATCAGCGACAAGCAGCTCAAGGAAGTCGAACGCACGGCGATTCCCGGCGCGGGCAGTTGCGGTGGCATGTACACGGCCAATACCATGGCGTCGGCGATCGAAGCGCTCGGCATGAGCCTGGCGAACAGCTCCGCGCAGGAGGCCGTCTCGCGCCACAAGCGCAATGACGCCGAAAAGGCGGGCCGCGCCGTCGTCAACCTGATCAAGCTCGGCATCAAGCCGTCGATGATCCTGACCCACGAAGCGTTCGAGAACGCCATCGTGGTGACGATCGCGCTTGGCGGTTCCACCAATGCCGTGCTGCACCTGCTGGCGATCGCGCACGCCGCGGGCGTGCCGCTCGAACTCGACGACTTCACGCGCATCGGGGCAAAGGTGCCGGTGCTCGCCGACCTGCGGCCGAGCGGCAAGTACTCGATGTCGGAGCTCATCCGCATCGGCGGTATCCAGCCGCTGATGAAGTCGTTGCTCGACGCGGGCATGTTGCACGGCGACTGCCTCACGGTGACCGGCAAGACCTTGCGCCAGAACCTTGCGCGGGTGAAGCCCTACCCGAGCGGGCAGGACATGGTTCGACCGCTGACGAACCCGATCAAGCGCGAGAGCCACCTCGTCGTGCTTTACGGCAATCTCGCGCCGGAAGGCGCGGTGGCGAAGATCAGCGGCAAGGAAGGCCTCAAGTTCACGGGACGCGCGCGTGTTTTCGACGGTGAGGAGGCGACGCTGCAGGCGATTCTCGACGGCACCGTGTGCGCGGGCGACGTGCTGGTCGTGCGTTATGAAGGGCCGCGCGGCGGCCCTGGCATGCGCGAAATGCTGAGTCCGACCGCTGCGATCATGGGCAAGGGCCTCGGCGACAAGGTTGCGCTGATCACCGACGGACGCTTCTCCGGCGGTAGCCACGGCTTCGTCGTCGGGCATGTCTCACCGGAGGCGGCGAACGGCGGTCCGCTGGCGCTCGTGCACGACGGCGACTCCATCAGCATCGATGCCACGAAGCGCGAATTGACGCTGCACGTTGCAGCCGACGAACTCGTCGCGCGTCGCGCGAGCTGGCGACCGCGCGCTCCGTATGCGACGCGTGGAGTACTCGCCAAGTATGCTGAACTGGTCAGCAGCGCATCGCTGGGTGCGGTGACCGACCGCGGTCTGAAGGTTGCTCAACCAGAGGTCTAGGAGTTTTGCACAGGGTTGGCAGCGCAGAAGTATTGTGTTGCGCTATTCGCGTCGGTAAAGTCGCGGTCGCCGTCAGAAACGGACCGGCTGCACCTGCACCGGAACTGCAGCGCTTCGTGTTGCGCCGCAGCATGATTCGAGAATAGCGACGGTTTTCGCGCAGGCACGATATGAATGGTTCAGCAAGAGCCGGCGTCGTCCTTCGCGGTCAGCGTCAGGGGTTGCGAGGGCCGATGGGGTCTTGTAGTGTCGTCCGTCCGGGGGAGGACGCGGCATAGGGCCGGA
>JAPLSF010000275.1 GCA_026398785.1 Pseudomonadota bacterium
CTCGCTGCCGCTGCTCGGGGCCATTGCCGGTGACGCGAGCCCGCTGGGCTGGCTCGATTACGCGGGTGCCGCGCTCTGCCTGGTCGGCCTGTACTTCGAGACCGTCGGCGACTGGCAACTCACCCGCTTCAAGGCCAATCCGGCCAACGCGGGACAGGTCATGGACCAGGGGCTGTGGGGCCTCACGCGCCATCCCAATTACTTTGGCGATTTCTGTGTCTGGTGGGGCTTCGGCCTCATTGCACTCGCGGCGGGTGCCTGGTGGTCACTGATCGGTCCTGCGCTGATGAGCGTGCTGCTGCTGCGAGTCTCGGGCGTTACGCTGCTCGAGCGGGACATCGGCAAGCGGCGGCCCGGCTACGCCGAATACATCCGACGCACCAATGCCTTCTTTCCGGGGCCCCGCCGTCCCTGAGGGATGCCCACCTCGGCCAGTCTCTAACTGAGTCACCCCGTAACTGAGTCACCCCGTCACCTGTCGGCGGAGGCGAGGTGGCGATCGAACCAGTCCAGGGCCTCCTTCTCGACCTGGAACCTCGGCAGGTTGCCGTGGCCCGCCTCGAACAGCACGTGTTTTTTCTGGTCCGCGGGCGAGCCCAGCAGCTCGAGCAGCCGCTGCTGCGCGGCGGGCGGGGAATCGATGTCCCAGCGGCCATTCAGCATCAGCACCGGCTGGGTCACGCGCGGCAGGTAGTTGTACGTCTGTTCGCTGGCGGGCAAGCCACTGCGCAGACCCGACCCGCCGCTATAGAGTACGGCCGCACCGATGCGCTTCTCGACGGCGAGGAGCGGCAGCATCGTATCCGCACCCATGCTGATGCCGAACCAGCCGAGCTTGCCGGCATCGATGTCGTCGCGCGTGGCCAGGTAATCGATCGTCCGCCCCAGTTCCTCGCGCCAATGCCGCTGTTGCAAGCGAAAGCGCTCGGCGTAGTTCAGCGACTGCATGCGCTCGGCCGGCCACTGGCGCTCGTAGGCGCCGTCGAAAGCCACCACGGCCAGCGCCCACCCCGACTTTGGCAGGAAGTCGAGCGGGACGCCGCCTGCCGCCGGATCAAATTCTGCGGTCGTGACCGGCGCGGTGAATTCGCCCGAATGCGGCATGTAGAAGATGAGGCCGAACGGCGAGCGGCGGTCCTTCGGCAGGAAGAGCTGCACGGCAAACGACGTGTTGTCGTAGCCGGTCGGCAGCGTGACCCGCTCGACCGTCCACGCGGGATTCGACGAATCGGCTGTCCCGACGCGCGGCGTGAACGGTGCCGGCCTGTAGTCGAGTTGTTGCGCGAGAACCGCGTACGCGTCAGCGCCGACAGGCTTCATGGCCGCATAGTCGACGGCCTGCGCAAGGACGGGCCGACGCAGGTCTTCGTTCGCAGGTCCAGCCTGCGCCGGCTGCATGCAGCGGAATCCGTTGACGGCGGACCGCTCGGCCGGCGGCGCCTCTTCGGGCTGCAGGTACAGGTACCGCGGCTCGTCGAAGGCGCCGCCCGCGACCCACCGGCCCAGCGACCCCTGTGTCCACAGCCATTCACGCGCGTTGCCGGCCATGTCGTAGGTGCCGTACGGCCCGAGGCTGCCGAACCGGCCGACGGGCGCAAGTTCCCGACCAGCAAAATTGCTGCCGTGCACGATGGCCGATGAGACCGATTCCCAGTACTCGGCGATCGATCCGGCGGCGCGGTACCAGTGATACGCCGTCGGCAACTCCTTGCCGCGGAATCGACAGTACGCCGCCGCCTCGTACCAGCTGACTCCGGTCACGGGGTGGTCGGCCCTGCCGTCCGGATAGGTGCCCGCGCGCCACGTCGAGGGCCCTTGTCGGCCAGTCAGGTCGACGAACGCAGCGACAGCCGTCCGCAGGTCGCCGCCGCCGTCGAACGGCAGCTCCCGCCAATGCCTGGCCTCGGTGTATCCGCCGGCGTCGACGAACTCCTTGAAATCCCGGTTGCGGACCTCGAAGCGATCGATGAAGAACGCGGGCACCTTGACGGGATCGTCACCGATGCCGGGGATCAGCGCCGGAACTGCCGGCACCAGCACCATGTCGTCCGGCGAAGCCGCCGCGTCGGCGAGCGGAATCGTGAGGTCGACACCCTGCACGAGCTGCCGAATGTCGGCATCCGGGGCGTTGCCCAGCTGCAGCCCGGGATTGCGCAGCGCCAGCAGCGCGGTGTCGTGGCCTTCCTTCTCGATGCGCCAGAGCCCGACACCGATCGGCACGGCGACGTCCTGCAGCGGCGTCGCGCCGATGAACCGCCAGTCCTGCTCCCCGCTGGCGTATGGCCGGTAGAAAACCCGCGCCCCGTCCGGCGCGGTGTCGAGTGTGACCTTCGCGGAGAATGACGGTTCGAGCTGGCGCAGCACCGGATCGCGTGGCGTGACGCGCTCGATCTCGCGGGCAACATCGAATGCTGCTGCATAGTCGTCCGCGGCGATCAGCGCCTGCAGTCGCGGCAGCGCGTCCTCGCGCGCCCAGCGCTCCTGGTTGCGCTGCTGCAGGGTCCAGGTGAGCAGCGCCGCCATTACGATCAGCGCCGCGAGACCGGCGACCCACAACTGGCGGGTCTTCAGCCTCCCCGGTATGAATCGCGCTCTTCCCTCGGCAAACGACCGCAACGCAGCGGCGAAGCTGGCTGCGTCCGGATAGCGCTGGCCCGGATCGGGCTGCAGCGCCTTTGTCACAGCGTCATGCAATGCACCCAGCAAGGGTGTGGTTTCACTGGTCGACGGTCGCATGGGCTGTGCGGGCCGAACACCGGTCAGCAGCTCGTGCAGCACGACCCCGAGCGAGTAGATGTCGCTGCGGGCGTCGATGGCTTCGCCGTGCAGCAATTCCGGGCTCGCGTACTCCGGTGTGAGGGCGAGGCCGTAGGCCCGCGTCAGCAGCGCCGAGTCCGTCTCCGGCTGCAGCAGCCGGGCGACGCCGAAATCCAGCAGTCGCACCTCGCCTTGCGCAGTCACCAGGATGTTCGAGGGCTTGAGGTCGCGGTGGATCACCTTCCGCCCGTGCGCATAGGCCACCACATCCAGCACCTGCAGGAACAATCGGATGCGCGCCGTCCTGTCGAGCCCGCGCGCGTCGCACCACGCCACCAGGGGCTCGCCCTGCACGTACTCCATCGCTATGTACGGAACGCCGCCGGTGTCCACGCCGGCGTCATACAGGCGAGCAATCCGTGGATACTCCAGCGTTGCGAGGATGTTGCGTTCGAGCGCGAAGCGCGCCGTCATCTCCACCGGACGACCTTGCAGGTGCGGGATCTTGAGTGCCACCTGGCGCTCGAACGCGCCGTCGGTGCGGCATGCGAGCCAGACGTCCGCCATGCCGCCGGACCCCAGCAGCCGCAACAGTTCGTAGGCGCCGAGTCGCTCGCCCGCATGGCGGCCGGCCGCTCCTACTTTCCCGGCGTCGCCTGCCTCGAGGCGCGGCGGGCGATCCAGCGGCCCGCCGGCTCCGTCGTCCTCGTCGAGCAACGCATCACGCAGCGTCCGCAGCAGCGGCTGGTCCCCGTCCGACAAGGTGTCGAGCCAGGTCCGCCGCTGCTCCGGCGTCAACGCCAGGGCCTCGTCCAGCAACTCCCCGAGGCGCGCCATCTCCCGGTTCGTCAGGCTCACGCGACGAGGGCCTTATTCCATCGCCGCCCGCAGCATCAGCCTGGCCTTCAGCCACAGCCGCTGCACGGTGCGTTCGGCGACATCGAGCGTCTCGGCGATTTCCTGCTCGGTGTAGCCGCCGAAGTAGCGCATCTGAACCACCTCGGCGAGGCGCGGATCGACCTGTGCCAGCGACTCGAGCGCTTCGTGCACGCGCAGGATGTCGTCCTCGCCCGCCGGTAGCCGTTCCGCCACGTCCGTCGACAGGGTCAGGGGTCGCCGTCCGGCACCGCGCTTGTCCGCGGCGCGTTCGCGGGCGCTGGAAACGATCACCGAGCGCATCACCTGGGACGCAAACGCGAAAAACGCGCGCCGGTCTTCTGCGCGCAATTCGCCTCCACGCACGTAGCAGAGGTACGACTCGTGCACCAGGCCGCGCGTGTCCAGCAGGGTGCTCCGCCCGCCGTCGCGCAGCCGCGCCCGGGCCAGTTTCTCCAGGAACGGATAGGCGGCGGCAAACAGCGCTTCGCGGGCGCCCGCGTCGCCGGCCTGGACCTTGTGGAGCAACTGGGTGATCTCCGTCATCAGCGCCTCTGCGTGCTTCCTGCGCGCGTGCGCGAATTCTAACCCAGTCGAATGTCGGGTTTTGCCCCCGGATTGCGTCCATTCAGGTAACAGAAACCGACTCAAGCAAGAGAAACCGACTCAACTCGCCGCGTCAGTGGCGAACAAACTTAGGAGCTGCGCCACCATGTTCCGCATCGCACTAAAGTCTACAGCCGTGCTCACAGGGTTCGTGCTCGCGAGCTCCGGCGTTCTCCACGCGGATTCCTTCGGGCCATCGAGCGTCACCAAACACACGTGCACCAGACCATCCGTGACCACCTACGCCACGGGCCTGACGAACCCGCGCGGCCTCGCGTTCGGTCCGGACGGCAACCTGTATGTGGCCGAGGCCGGCACCGGCGGCCGGAAGACGCCGGCAGACATCGATCCCCGTTGCCCGGTCAACGTCAACATCTACAGCCCCTACACGGCCGGCTACAGCGGTCGTGTCACCCGTGTGCGTGCCAATGGCACGACGCAGACTGTCGCCGCCAACCTGCCGAGTATGACCGACGCCTTTGGCGGCAGCTACGGCCCCACCGACGTCGCGTTCATCGGGGACAAGCTGTACGTCCTGATCGAGATGGGCGGCTGCTCGCACGCGTTGCCCGACGACCTGCCCGCAATTCTGCGGGTCAACCGCGACGGGTCGACGACCAAGGTCGCCAACCTCAACGCCTGGCACGCGGCGAACCCGCCCCACTTCATCAAGGACACCGATCCGACGACCACCGACCAGGAACCGGGTGGCGTGTTCCATTCGATGATCGCGGTCGGCAAGTACCTCTACGTGGTCGAGACCAACCGCGGCTTCCTGCTGCGTGTCGATCCGTCGAGCGGCACGATCGAGCAGCTGTACGACATGTCGTTCGACAACCAGGAACACAACCCGATCGTGATGACCCGACGCGGCAACGAATTCCAGGTCGGCACGTTCGGCGAGGATGGGGGGAAGGCCGAACTCGCCGTGTTCGACAAGTACTTCTCAGGTTATTCCCTGCCATTCCGGTCGCGCAACCCGATCGTCGGCCTGGCGTGGCACGGCAACCGTCTGTACGGCGTCGAGATCTTCCCCTACGACAATCAGTGGACGACCGATAACGCCAACCTCGTCAGGTTCGATCCCAGGACCGGCGAGCGCAAGGTGGTGCTGGCCGGATTCGCCAGCCTCCCGAACGGGCTCGTGACGGGTCCCGACGGTGCGTTGTACACGTCGAACTGGGGGATTTCGTATAAGAAGGGCGGCGGCGACGGCGGAATTCTGCGAATCGTTCCTTGAAAGAGACTGGCGCCGAGCGGCGCGGGGCACCTGCCTCGCGCCGCAGGCGCGAACCCTCCGCGCGAATGAAAGTGAGTGCGCCCTCGTCGCCCTGGACTCGTCCAAGCGCGGTCTCAAAATCGTCACCCGCTGTGGTCGCATCTGCTTCGGCAATCACAAAATCAACTTGAGCACCGTGTTCGCCGGGCAAACCGTCCGGGTCAAGCAGATCGCCGACCAGGCCTGGCTGGTCGGCTTCATGCACTACGATCTTGGCTTTTTCGACAACGAATGTTGCCGGGTGGTGGCCGGGGACGGAATCGAACCGTCGACACGCGGATTTTCAGTCCCCGTGCTTGGCAACCGCGCTTTCCTGCGCCCGGCCGAACCGATACTGGGCAGCATCGACCTTGCGTGTCTGCAGCCAGTACCGCCAGGTCGAGTACGGCCAGATCGTGAAGTTGCGGCCGTCGGCCTGCTGGTACCAGCTGCGGCACCCCGAACTCCAGACGGTGTTCTTCAAGGCGTGCTGGATGCGCTCGTTGAACTGCGCCTGCGCAGCCGGTTGCACATCGAGGTAATCCGCGCCGTGTGCGCGCAGCGTGCGCAGGCAATCGATGACGTACCGCACCTGTGCCTCGATCATGAAGATGATCGAGTTGTGCCCGAGCGCGGTGTTCGGGCCAACGAGCTGATGCAGGTTCGGGTAACCCGTGACCGAAATCCCGTAGTACGCCTCGGCCCCCGCTTGCCAGTCACGGGCAAGCTCATGACCGGGCATGCCCGTGACGGGGAAGCCCTGCATGTAGATGCGCGGATCGACGACGAATCCAGTGCCGAGAATGATGCAGTCGACCGGACGTTCGACACCGTCCGCAGTCACGATCGAGTGCTCGCGGATTTCGCGGATGTCCTCGGTCACGAGTTCGACGTTCGGCCGGCGGAACATCGGGTACCACTCGTTCGAGATCAGCACCCGCTTGCAGCCGATCGTGTAGTCGGGGGTCAGCTTGCGTGCGAGCGTCTCGTCACCCACGGCGCGACGGATGTTCCACCGCGCGAGTCGCTGCAGCCCGCGTGCCAGGGCGGGATGAAAGATCGGCCAGACCCGCGACTCGTTGGACCAGTACAGGCGTGCGCGGTGCAGGCGCCGCACAAGGTCAAACCGTCCGAAGCGCTTCTTCGCGGACTCACTGTAGGTGCGGACATCGCGCGGGATCACCCACGCGGGCGTGCGCTGAAAGACGTGCAGCTGGGTCGCTGCCGGCGCGATGCGCGGGCAATACTGGATCGCGCTGCCACCGGTGCCGATCGAAGCGACGCGTTTACCGTCGAGGCTGTAACCGTGGTCCCACTGCGCCGAATGGAACACCTTGCCGGCGAAGCGCTCCAGCCCTGGCAGCAGCGGCAGGTTCGGCACGTGGAGCGGACCGGTCGCCAGTACGACGTGCCGTGCACGCAATTCGAGGCCTGACGCCATGATCACGCGCCAGCGAGCCGTCCCCAGGTCGAAGTGGAGTCCGGTCACGTGCTGGCTGAACCGGATGTACGGACGCACGCCGAAGCGCTCCGTGATGTCCAGTATGTACTGCTGGATTTCCCGCCAGCCCGCGTAGCGCTGGCTCCAGTCGGGCTTGCCCGCGAACGAGTACGAATAGAGGTGCGACTGCACGTCGCACTCGGCGCCGGGATAGGAGTTGTCGCGCCACGTGCCGCCGACTTCGGCGCCCTTCTCGAGGATCGCGAAGCGCCGCTCACCTTGTGCCAGCAGCCGGATGGCCATGCACAGGCCACCGAAACCGGCGCCGACGATTGCGACTTCCACTTCTTCCGGTGCAGCCGACCGGAGGGCGGGGGACTGCGGCAGTGCGTTCATGGCGTCGCGCACTGTGCTGCGTTTCGATTCGCGCCGCAACCGGAAAGACCGCTGACGTCGTTGGATTGCAGACGGCCGGGTGTCCGGTTGACAGCGCCGCCCCCCTCCCGTATTTGCTGTCTGGACCACTTCCAAACCAGACCAACCAGGAGTTCGTCGCATCATGAATTTGCGTACCCTCGGCATGCTAGGCTTGGCCGCCGGCCTCGCTCTGATCTCGGTCGCCGCGTTGGCGCAGGAACCCGCCGCTGCAGCTCCGGCGGCCACAGAGGCGACTGCAGCTGCAGCCACTCCGGCCGCCCCGCTCAAGCTCTCGAACAAGTGGCGCATCAAAGTCAGCGAGGGCGCGAACAACACCGGCACGCTGTTGTTCCGCGTGACGCCGGACAAGGGCACCGCGACCGACATCGTCGTCAACATCAAGAAGGGTCGCAGCGAAAACGGTGTGGCCACCGACATCAAGGACACGTTCAAGAAGGCGCTGGACCCGAAGGTCTATCACGTCGAGACGGACGACGGCGAAGACGTGCTGGTGAAAAAGCGCAAGGGTCCGGATTTCGAAGTGAAGTTCGTCGAGTCGACGCTCAAGGGCACCCGCATCAACATCGACAAGGAATGATTCGTCGGCAGCTCAGTGCGCGGGCACCCGCACGGTCCCGCGCGTGAGCTGCGCGAAGAACGACGATGCAAGACCTGACGCAAGGCCACGTTTCGCGCCAGGTGCTCACCATGGCCGCGCCGATAGCGATCGGCATGGTCTTCCAGACCCTGTATTTCCTGATCGACCTGTATTTCGTCGGCCGGATCGGGGACGACGCGATCGCAGGAGTCAGCACCGCGGGCAACATCACGTTCGTAGTGATGGCGCTCACGCAGGTGCTTGCCGTCGGCACGGTCGCCCTCGTGTCCCACGCCGTGGGTCGTCGCGACCTCGCGGACGCCAACCTGGTCTTCAACCAGAGCCTCTCGCTGGCAGCGATCGTGGGCGTGACGGCGCTCGTGGCAGGCTATGCACTGACGCCGGTCTACATGCATTACATGGCGGCGGACGCAGCTACAGCCGCCGCAGGCAAGACTTACCTGGCCTGGTACCTGCCCGGACTCGCGCTGCAGTTCGCAATCGTCGGCATGGCGTCGGCGCTGCGCGGCACGGGCATCGTCAAGCCAACGATGCTGGTGCAGGTGCTCACAGTCGTGATCAACGCCGCGCTCGCGCCGATCCTGATCGGCGGCTGGGGCACGGGCCGGCCGCTCGGCGTCGCAGGCGCCGGTCTCGCGAGCACGCTCGCGATCGTCATTGGCGTGATCGTGCTGATGTTCTACTTCCACCGGCTCGAACACACGGTGGCGGTCAACCGCGCCCTGCTGCCCATGCAGTTCACGCAGGTGCGTCGCATCCTCAAGGTCGGCCTGCCCTCGGGCGCCGAGTTCCTGTTGATGTTCGTCAACATGGCGGTGATCTATGCAGTGATCGCCCGCTTCGGCTCCGAAGCGCAGGCCGGTTTCGGCATCGGCCAGCGCGTCATGCAATCGATGTTCCTGCCGGTGATGGCAGTCGCGTTCGCGGCCGCGCCGATTGCGGGCCAGAACTTCGGCGCGGGCAACCACGACCGGGTCCGTGCGACGTTCAAGTTCGCCGCACTCTTCGGCGGCAGCCTGATGCTGGTCATGAGCATCGCCTGCCACATCGCGCCGGCGAAACTGATCGCCGGCTTCACCAGCGAAGCATCCGTGATCGGCATCGGCGCGGAATTCCTCAAGTTCATCTCGTGGAATTTTGTCGCGAGCGCACTGATCTTCACCTGCTCAGGCATGTTTCAGGCGCTGGGCAACACCGTGCCGGCCCTGCTGAGCGGCGCATCGCGGCTGTTGACGTTCGTCCTGCCGCTGCTCCTGATCTCACGCCTGCCGGGCTTCGAGCTGCATCACGTGTGGTGGCTGTCCGTGGGCACGACGACGCTACAGGCGCTGTTCAGCCTCTGGCTGCTGCGCCGCGAGTTCCGCCTGAGGCTGCACGCGGCGGGCGCTCAGCCAGACGTGATGCTCAGCACCGTCACGAAGTGACAGGTGACGCCCGCCAGCACGAAGACGTGCCAGATGGCGTGCGTGTAGGGACGGCTCTTCCAGAGGTAGAACGCGACCCCGCCTGTGTAGCACAGACCGCCAGCCACGAGCCAGCCGAGCTCGAACGTCGACAAGTGCTGCATCAGCGGTTTCGCGGCCACGACCGCAAGCCAGCCCATGAGGACATACAGCACGACCGACGTGTGGTGGAAGCGGAAGCCGAGCGACGTCGTCTTGAAGACGACGCCGAGCAGCGCGAGCGTCCAGATGACGGCGGCAAGTGACCATCCCCAGTTGCCGCGCAGTGCGCCGAGCGTGAACGGCGTGTAGGTCCCGGCGATCAGCAGGTAGATGGCGGCGTGATCGACCCGCCGCAGACGCAGCCGCGTCACCGGATTCTTCGACGCATGGTAGAGCGCCGACGTGGAGAACATCAGCAGCGCGCTCAAACCGAAAGTCAGGCCGCCCACGAGCAGCCAGGGATCTCCCGTACGGCGCGCCGTCAGCACCAGCACCGGGAGGGCGGCCAGGCTCGCGCAGATGCCGACGACGTGCACCGCGCAGTTCAGCCATTCTTCCCGGGCCGAATAGATACTGGAGGTCATGCCCTTACCTCCTGGCAGAGAACCTTCGAATGCCATTCTCGCATTCTTCGGATCCCCGGCGCTGTATTAAGATGCCCGTTCCAACGACGCTGCCAAGGCTGCCATGACCTCCGTCCTGATCCTGTACATGAGCCGCGGCGGACACACAGCCCGCATCGCACGCCGGCTGTGCGAACACATCGGCGCCACCGGCGGCCGCGCCGAGATGATGAACCTGGTCGAAGCCGAGCACGAAGGCGTGGACTGGGGCCGCTACGACATCGTCGTCATGGGTGCGCCCGTGCTCTACGGCAAGTACGACAGGAGCGTGATCGAGTTCGTGACCCGGCATCGCACCCAGCTCGAGGCGAAGCCCAACAGCTTCTTCAACGTCTCGGTGGTGGCGCGTGTGCCGGAGAAGTCGACCGTCGCGGGCAACCGTTACATGCAGAAGTTCCTGCAACTCTCGCCTTGGCGACCACGCGACTTGAAAGTGATCGCCGGCAAAGTCGACTACCCCGCGTGGCCGTGGCTGGACCGATTCATGATCCGGCTCATCATGCAGATGACGAACGGCCCGACGGACACTACGGCAGTCATCGACTACACCAATTGGGACGATGTGCGCGCCTATGGCACGCACCTGCTGACACTGCGCTGACAACTCACATCAAACAGGAAGAAGATAATGCAGATCACGGAAATCCTGAATCAGCTCGGCGGACTGCAGTCCGTCGCGAAGGAACTGGGCGTCGATGAAGCGCAAGTCACCGCTGGCGCCGCTGCGCTCATGCCTGCCCTGCGGGGCGGGTTCAAGAAGCAGGCGCAGGCGCAACCGTCCGGCCTCGACGGCCTCGTCGGCATGCTCGGCAATCTCGGCGGCGGCGGCCTGCTCGATGAAGTTCTGAGCCCGCAACCGACCAACGTCGGTCGCGGTAATGACGTGCTTGGACAGATTTTCGGTTCGGCCGACGTGAGCCGCACGGTGGCGCACAACGCAGCTACGACGTCGGGAATCGATCCCGCCCTGCTCAAGAAGATGCTGCCGATGCTTGCCATGCTCGTCGCCGGCTTCATGGCAAAGCAGAACATGGGCCAGCCTGCTGCGCCGGCCGGTGCGGGTGCCGATGGCCTGGGCGGCCTGGGTGGCTTGCTCGGCGGATTGCTGGGACAGGGCGGCGCCGCAAAGGCCCCGGGCCTCGCCGGCATGCTCGACTTGAACGGCGACGGTAATCCGCTCGACGACATCATGGGGATGGCGAGCAAGTTCCTGCGCTGAGGCGGTCGATGAACCCGCCGCCGCGAAAACCGGTTGCGCTGGTGATCGGCGCGGGTGACGCAACCGGCGGCGCGATTGCGCGCCGGTTTGCCCGCGAAGGTTTTGCCGCTTGCGTGACGCGCCGTTCGGCTGACAAGCTGCAACCGCTGGTTGATGCTATCCACGCTGAGGGCGGCGAGGCGTACGGCTTCGGCTCCGACGCGCGGAAGGAAGACGAAGTTGCCGCGCTAGTCGAGGACATCGAGAGCCGCATCGGCGACATCGACGTGTTCGTCTTCAACATCGGCGCCAACGCCCCGTGCAGCGTGCTGGACGAATCCGCACGCAAGTACTTCAAGATCTGGGAAATGGCCTGCTACTCCGGCTTCCTGACCGGGCAGGCCGTGGCTAGGCGCATGGTGGCGCGCCGACACGGCACGATGATCTTCACGGGCGCTACGGCGAGCCTGCGCGGCGCGGCCAATTTCGCCGCGTTTGCCGGCGCCAAGCACGCGTTGCGCGCCCTGGCCCAGAGCCTGTCGCGCGAACTCGGGCCGTCGAACGTGCACGTGGCGCACGTGATCATCGACGGCGCGATCGACACCGCGTTCATCCGTGACAACTTTCCTGAGCGCTATGCACTCAAGAGCGAGGACGGAATCCTCGCGCCGGAACACATCGCCGACACGTACTGGTTCCTGCACCAGCAACCGCGCGATGCCTGGACGTTCGAACTGGACCTGCGCCCCTGGTCGGAGCGCTGGTAGCGAAAAGCTGGCTCAGGCCTTCCTGCCCTTCCCGGCCTTCCTGCCCTTCCCCGCCTTCCTGCCCTTCCTGCCCTTCCTGCCCTTCCCGGCCTTCCCCGCCTTCCTCACCTTCTTGTCGCCGCCGCCGAGGAAAACCCGTTCGAGCTCGTCGATCGCCTCTCCCGTGTACACGGCGAGACGCTGCAGGTGGGGCACCTTGTCGGCGCACCCGGTGAAGCCGAAATACAGGCCGCCCGCATAGCTCAGCACCGTGATGTTGAGCGCCTGGCCATGGAACAGCGCCGAGATCGGGTAGTACGCCTCCATCTCCGAGCCCAGGAAGTACAGCTTGCCGCGCGGACCGGGCACGTTCGAGATGATGACGTTGTAGGTCGGCGGCACGCGCGAACCGATGCCAGGCAGGCGCGTGAGGATCTGCGGCGAGCTGATCAGCACCGTGTAATCCATCAGCGCCCTGGTGCTCATCTGCTTGAGGAAGTCGCGTCCGGCGGTGCTGCTGCGACGGATGACGTCGAATCGTTCGCGCACGTCCTCGATGTCGGTGCCGAGGCGCACGTTGGCGAAGCTGATCGCATTGCCGCCGGCCTGGCTCGAGTCGCGCGGCAACGCCACCGGAATCGACGTCACCAGTGACTTGCGCGGCAACTCGCCGAGTTCGAGCAGGAAGCGCCGCATCGCTCCGCTGCTGGCTGCGAGCACCACGTCATTGATGCTGCCGCCCGCCGCTGCGCCGATCGCCTGCAGGCGTTCGAGGCTGCTCGCCTGCGTGGCAACACGCCGTTGCGGGGTGACGTTGACGTTGAAGATCGTGCGGGGCGCTTCCGCCAGCGACGTGAAATCGGGACTCGGTTTCACGCCGAACAAGGCCTTGGCCGTGCCCGCGAGGCCCTGCACGAGGCTCGGCAATTCCTTGGCCTGGCTCGCGAAGGCCGCCTGCAGCAAGCTGAAGGCGCCGAACCTTCCCGGAATCGTCGGCGTGCGCACCTTGCGCGGCCGGTCCGCCGCCCAGATCGGCGGTGTCTCGCTGGCATGGGGATCGGTCGAGAAGTTGAGCAAGCCGACGCCCGAAACGCCGTCCGCCAGCGAATGATGGAGCTTGCAGTACAGGGCGAAGCGTCCGCCCTGCAGGCCTTCGATCAGGTGAATCTCCCACAGCGGGCGATCGAGGTCCATCGGGTTCGAATGCAGGCGCGAAACGAGGATGCCCAGCTCCCGCTCGCCGCCGGGATACGGCAGCGCCGAATGCCGCAGGTGATAATCGAGGTCGATTTTCTCGGCGACCTCGAACGTGGGACGCAAGCGGCCCGACCCCACGCCCCGCAGCCGGTAATTGAACGGCGCAGCCGTGACCGGAAAGCTGCGCAGGTATTCGTAGACCTTGCGCGGGTAGTCGCGCGGCGCGCCCGCCGGCAGCACGAAAGTCTGCAGACCCGCGACATGCATCGGGGTCTGACGCGTTTCCATGAGCACGAAGCTCAGGTCGAGCAGGTTGAGCAGCTTGCTGTCGGCCATGGGATCCTCCGTTCCCCGGCAATATAGGCGACTGCCAGACACCGGGCCAGAAAATGACGCCGAACGCCGTCCTGGTCTTTCGCCTGACCTGAAACCGTCCCTGCGGACCAGGAACCCTACGCCGCCTTGTCCGTGACGCCGGCACTGCTGATCGCCGCCTGCGCGGCGGCGAGCCTCGCGATCGGCACCCGCGGCGCCGAGCACGAGACGTAGTCCAGTGCGATCGAGTCACAGAACATGATCGAGGCCGGATGACCGCCGTGCTCGCCGCAGATGCCGACCTTGAGCCCGGGCCGGCTGCGTCGCCCCCATTCGACGGCGAGCGCCATCAATCGCCCCACGCCTTTCACGTCGAGCACCTCGAACGGGTTGTCCTGCAGGATCCCCCGCTCGTTGTACATTGGCAGGAACTTGTTCTCGGCGTCCTCGCGCGAGAACGAGAACGTCGCCTGCGTGAGGTCGTTGGTACCGAAGGAGAAGAACTCCGCCACTTCCGCGAGATTCTCGGCGCGCATGCAGGCGCGCACGACCTCCACCATGGTGCCGAACTTGCACGGGACCTGCACGCCGTAGGTCAGCTCCACCTGCTTCTGCACGGCGGACATGTAGTCGCGCACGAGGTTCAGCTCCTGGGCCGTGCAGACCTGCGGCACCATGATTTCTGGATGCACCTCGACGCCGGCGCGCACGCAGTCGGCCGTCGCCTCGAGCACGGCGCGGATCTGCATCGTGTAGATCTCCGGATACGTGATACCGAGCCGCACGCCGCGGTGGCCCAGCATGGGATTCACCTCGCGCAGTGCCCGGGCCTTGCGCAGAATCGCTTCCTTGCGCGCGATGATCGAGTCGATCAGCCGCGTCTCGCCGAAATCACGCAGCGTGGCAGGGATCTGCGTGTCAGCCGCGAACCGCGTGGCTTCCGTCAGCACTTCCATACCGCGTGCGGCACTGCGCAGGTCGTGCAGCCGCGCAATGTCGTCCTCGAGCTGCCGCTCCGTCGGCAGGAACTCGTGGATCGGCGGGTCGAGCAGCCGGATCGTCACCGGGTGCGGCGCCATGCCGCGGAAGATGCCGACGAAGTCCGCCCGCTGGATCGGCAACAGGCGATCGAGTGCCGCGCGCCTGTCTTCGGGCGTCTCGGCCACAATCATGTCCACGACGATGGGCAGTCGATCGGCCGCGTTGAACATGCGCTCCGTACGGCAGAGGCCGATACCCTTCGCCCCATAGCGCAATGCACGCGCGGCGTCCTGCGGAGTATCGGCGTTGGCGCGCACGCCGAGCCGGGCGTACTGGTCGGCCCAGCCGAGCAGCTTCACCAGTGCCGCCGAGAAATCGGCCTCGACCGTCGGCACCTCGCCGCGGAACACGCGGCCTGTGCTGCCGTCGATGGTGACGACGTCCCCTTCCTTGATCACCTGGTCGCCGACGAACGCCACGCGCATCGCCACGTCGACGTGGATGCCCTCAGCGCCGGCCACGCACGGCTTGCCCATGCCGCGCGCGACTACCGCCGCGTGCGAGGTCTTGCCGCCGCGACTGGTCAGGATGCCCTGCGAGGCGAAGAAGCCGTGGATGTCCTCGGGCTTGGTTTCCTCGCGCACCAGGATGACTTTCGTACCCTGCTTGCCGAGCGTCTCCGCGCGGTCGGCATCGAATACCGCATGGCCGCTTGCCGCTCCGGGCGATGCAGGCAACCCCGTCGCCAGCGGCTGGCTCTTGTGCTGCGGATCGAGGCGCGGGAACAGCATCTGCTCCAGGTGCGCAGGGTCGACGCGCATGATGGCTTCTTCGCGGCTCAACAGCCCCTCCTCGTGCATTTCGACGGAGGTGCGTACCCTCGCAGCGGCGTTCATCTTGCCGTTGCGGGTCTGCAGGCAGTAGAGCGTGCCGCGCTCGATCGTGAACTCGAAGTCCTGCACTTCGCGGTAGTGCCGCTCCAGCCGGTTGCGCAACTCCACGAGTTGCACGTACAGGCCCGGCATCTCCGTGGCGAGATCCGCGATCGGCTTGGGCGTGCGGATGCCCGCCACCACGTCCTCGCCCTGCGCATTCGTCAGGTACTCGCCGTACAGCTGGTTTTCGCCCGTGGCCGGGTTGCGCGTGAAGCCGACCCCGGTCGCGCTGTCGTTGCCCATGTTGCCGTAGACCATGGCGACGACGTTGACGGCCGTGCCGTTCGCCATCGCCGGCGTGATCTTGAATTCCCGCCGGTAGTCGATGGCCCGCTTGCCCATCCACGAGTTGAAGACGGCCTTGATGGCAATCTCGAGCTGCTCGTACGGATCGGACGGGAAAGGCTGCCCGGTGTGCCGCTGCACCACCTGCAGGAAGCGCTCGCCGATTTCGCGCAGCTCGTCCGCGCCGAGCATCACGTCCTGCTTGACGCCGACGCGGGCCTTAACGACATCGAACTGCTCGTCGAACAGCGCGTCCGGGACGCCGAGCGCGACCTTGCCGAACAGCTGGATGAAGCGGCGCCACGCGTCGTAACCGAAGCGCTCGTTGCCGGTATGGCGGATGAGCGCCGCGAGCGTCGTCGCGTTGAGGCCCAGGTTGAGGATCGTATCCATCATCCCCGGCATGGACATGGCGGAGCCGGAGCGCACCGAGACCAGCAGCGGATCGTCGCTGCCGCCGAAGCGCTTGCCGGTCTGGCGCTCGAGCGACGCCATCTCAGTGCGCGCCGTGTCAAGCATTCCCGCGGGCAGGTTGCGCTGCGCATCGCCGAGGTATGCGAGACAGGCTTCGGTCGTGATGACGAATCCGGGCGGAACATTCAGTCCGATCCGCGTCATCTCGCAGAGGTTGGCGCCCTTGCCGCCGAGCAACATCTTGTTGTGGCCGTCGCCTTCGGCAAACGCATATACCCATTGGGGCGCTTTGGTGGACATCGCGATTCCTCTCCGCCCCGCTTGCTGGGGCTATTGACCGCCAGAGATACCGCCCTGCGGGCCCGCGAAAAATACGTAAAAGTGAGTGTAGATCTGCGTCATCGCGCAAGTGGTGCGTCCGGCACCTCACTTCACGAAGGTGAAAATGCTCACTCCGACGACGAACCAGAGCACCGCGAACACGACCAGGTGACCGAAGATCTCACGGAAGTCGATCCGCGCAATGCCCGCGGCCACTACGACCCAGAAAGGTGCCAGCAGGTTGCCCATCTGGTCGCCGACCCCGAGCGCGAGCAGACCCTGCTGCGGCGTCGCACCGACCGCGTTCGCGGCGCTCACGGTCACGAAACCCTGGATGATCCACTGGCCGCCGCTCGACGGCACGAAGATCGCGATGATCGAAGCGCCGATCGCCGTCAGCAGCGGAAAAGTGAGCGGTGTCGCAACATCGCTGAACACCTGCGCGAACCACGTGCCGACCCGGGTGAACTGCAGCACTCCCGCCACGCCGCCGTAGAGCTGGTACAGCACGATGACTGGCCAGCACGACACAACCGCCTTGGCCATTGCCCGTGAAAACGCGCCGAAGTTGCGCTGCATGAGCAGCGCCAGCAGCAGCAGCATGGTGATCATCGAGTTGAGCTCGAGCCCGAGATTCTTGTTGACGAAATGGTGATAGAGCCAGGTCGCAAGTGCGATGCAGAGCAGGAACGGGAGCAGGGACGTGCGCTCGGTCCAGCCGGAAAAGCCGGGTGCGGCCGGCGTCGGCTCCAGGCCCGACTCGCGAGCGGGCTGCGCCAGAGCGGCCGCGTTCGGAAATGCCGAAATCGGCTTCGCCTGCTGCGGCATGAGAAATCGCGCGAGCAGGATCAGCGCGAGCGGAAACACGGCAATCACCAGCAGCGCGGGCAGCGACCCGATCGTGGTGCCGAGCGCCATGATGCCGGTCTGCTTCTCGAGGAAGTGTCCCGGCGTCGCCATCAGCAGCGCTGCCGTCGACGACAGCCCGTACTGCCAGACGGACCCGGCCGCGAACACCGTCGCGAGCAGGAACGGAAAATCGACACGCAGGCCCTTGCGCTCCGCCGCCTCGGCGAAGTACACGGCGATCAGCGGGCCCATTGCCAGGCTAAGACCCCAGTACAGGTAACTCAGGACGGAGTTCACCAGCACAGCCAGCGCGATCACTTGCGTGACTGTCCGCGGCAGTTCCGCTACGTGGCGTACCGCACGCCGGAAGGCGTCGGTCATGCTGAGCACCGAACTCAACACCAGGATCAGCGTCATCTGCATGCTGAACGGCAGCAGCATCCACAGCCCGCGGTAATAGGCTTCGACGTTGGTCACGACACTGTCGCCGAGCGCGAGTGAAATGCCGACCAGCAGGAACAGCATGATGACCGACGACGCCGCGGCATCGGGCACGTAGTCGCCGGCCCTGCGGGCAAAATTTGCAATCCAATCACGCATGCTTGATGCCCCTTCCCTGCGCAATCTTTGCCCGATGGTAAACGGTTGCGGAACGCCCGGTACGTTCCGTTATGCTTCGCTGCAGTGAGCGTCGCGGCCCTGCCGCGATGCAAAAAAGCGCTGCAACGCTTGAGTGATGAATGCTGGGGGATGAGCTTGATGTCATGGAAATCGCCGGGCGGAGCAGTGCTCGCCCTCGTCGCCTGTTCCGCCATTGCCGCGACCGAACCCTATCCCTCCACCTACCGGGCGAAACCGGGCGCGCCGGTGCTCATACGCAATGCCACGGTGCTCGATGGGACAGGTCGCCGGCTGGACGGTGCTGACGTCCTGATCCGCGACGGCAGGATCGTCGGCATCGGTCCGGGCCTCGAGCGCGGTGACGCAACGGAGATCGACGCGCAGGGCCGTTGGGTCACCCCCGGCCTCATCGACGTGCATTCGCACCTTGGCGTGTATGCGAGCCCCGGCGTGGACGCGACACAGGATGGCAATGAGGCGACGGACCCCGTCACGGCGGGCGTGTGGGCCGAACACTCCGTATGGCCGCAGGATCCTGGCTTCGCCACTGCGCTGGCGGGCGGCGTCACTACGCTGCAGATCCTGCCGGGTTCGGCCAACCTGATCGGCGGGCGCGGCGTGACGCTGCGCAATGTACCCGCGACCACCTACCAGGCAATGAAGTTTCCCGAAGCGCCGCAGGGACTCAAGATGGCCTGCGGCGAGAACCCGAAGCGGGTGTACGGCGAGCGCGATCGGGCACCGTCGACACGCATGGGCAACGTCGCCGGGTACCGGCAGGCCTTCGCCGACGCGCAGGATTACGCGCAGCAGTGGGACAAGTACCAGGCGGAACTCACCGCGTACGAAAAGAAGAAAGGCAAGGACAAGGATCCGGCTGAGCGCCCATCGCCACCGAAGCGTGACCTGCGGCTCGATACGCTAGTCGCCGCGATGCAGGGCAAGGTCCAGGTGCACATTCACTGCTACCGCGCGGACGAGATGGCCGTGATGCTCGACCTGGCCAAGGAATACGGCTTCAAGGTCGCGGCGTTCCACCACGGGGTCGAGGCCTACAAGATCGCCGACCGTCTCGCGCAGGAAGGAGTTTGCGGCGCGCTGTGGGCTGACTGGTGGGGTTTCAAGCTGGAGGCCTACGACGGCATCTGGGAGAACCTGGCGTTTGTCGACGCGCCGCCGAACGGTTGCGCAATCGTTCATTCGGACTCGGAGGAAGGCATCCAGCGACTGAACCAGGAAGCGGCGAAAGCCATGTCGCGCGGACAGCGTGCGGGCCTCGACATTCCGCCAGAGCGTGCGATCCGCTGGATCACTTCGAATGCCGCAAAGTCGCTCGGCATCGCCGACCGGGTCGGCACGCTCGAACCGGGCAAAATCGCCGACATCGTGGTCTGGAACCGCGATCCCTTCAGCGTGTATGCGCTGCCCGACCTCGTCTACATCGACGGCGCACTGGCATTCGACCGGAACCATCCGCCTGCCACGCCCCGGTCCGACTTCCTGCTCGGCCAGCCTGGAGCCGCACGATGAACCGCGGTGGCACGCTTGCGCTCGTCGCGCTGCTCGCCTGCTGCCTGGGCAGCAGCGGAATCGCGCATTCCCAGGACATCCTCATCCGCGGCGCGAAGGTGCATACGCTGACGGCGAAGGGCACGCTCGAACGGGCCGACGTACTCGTGCGCGGCGGACGCGTCGTCGAAGTGGGCAGTGGTCTCGCGACCGCGGCTGGCGCGACGGTCGTCGAAGCCAATGGCCGTCCGTTGACTCCTGGCCTTTTCGGCGGGATCACCGGGCTCGGCATTGTCGAGATCGAACTGGAGTCGTCGACGGTCGACCGCTCCGCACTGGTCGGCGACGGTGCAAGCGGCCCGGCCTTCGTGCCGCGGCCGGAGTTCGACGTGGCTCCGGCTTTTAATCCGGACTCCGTGTCGATCGGCGTCAACCGCATCGAAGGCATCACGTTCGCGATGATCGCCCCGAATGCATCCGGCACGCTGTTCGCTGGCCAGGGGGCCGTGGCGCGTCTCGACGGCAGCGCCGATCCCTTCGTGGCCGCAAGCCGTACGCAGTTCCTCGACCTGGGATCCTCTGCCACAGCCGGTGTCGGCTACAGCCGGGCCGCGCAATTCATGTTGCTGGAGCAGGCCGCACGCGAGGCGCTGCCAGGCAAGCCGCTGCAGGCTGGCGACGTGCGGCTGCTCACGCCCACCGGGCGCGAAGTGCTGGCCCGCTACCTTGCCGGTGGGCGCATTGCGTTCGCCGTCGACCGTGCGGTCGACATCCGGCAGGTGCTCGACTTCGCAGCAAAGCACGGCGTGCGTCCCGTGATCATCGGCGGTGCACAGGCCTCGCAGGTGGCAGCCTTGCTCGCCAGTTCGAAGGTGCCCGTGGTACTGGAACCGCTGCTCAACCTGCCCGGCACGTTCGACCAGCTCGGCGCGTCGATGGAGAACGCGTCGAAGCTGCAGCGCGCGGGCGTGCCGATCATGTTCTCGCACTTCTCATCCGGCACCAACACCGCGCACAAAGTGCGGCAAGGCGCGGGCGTGGCCGTCGCGCACGGGCTGCCGTGGGATGCTGCGCTGGCCGCCCTGACGTCCACGCCGGCCGACGTGTTCGGCCTGGGCGCCGCAGCGGGCCGCATCATGCCTGGATCGCCTGCGGACCTCGTGCTGTGGTCCGGAGACCCGCTCGAGGTGACCACCGTCGCCGAACAGGTCTGGATCGGCGGCCGGCCGCAGTCCATGCGCTCGCGCCAGACCGAGCTGCGGGATCGCTATCGCCCGACCGGCGTCGCCGCGCGCCCCCGGAGTCCCTGACGGGGCCACGCCGCAGGACCACCCATGCGATACCTGGTGTCAGCGAGCCTGATCCTTGCCGGAATCATCCACCTGCTGCCATTGTCCGGACTGCTGGGCGCGGAACGGCTGGCAGCGCTATATGGGCTCGAATTCAGCGAGCCCAGCCTGTCGATCCTCATGCGTCACCGGGCGGTGCTGTTCGGGTTGCTCGGCGCTTTCCTGGTTGTCGCGGCTTTCAGGCCGGCCCTGCAACCGCTCGCCTTCATCGCCGCTTTCGTCAGCGTAGTTTTGTTCCTGCTGCTCGCATGGTCCAGCGGCGGCTATAACGCACAGATCGGTCGCGTGGTGGCCGCGGATCTCGTCGCGCTGGTGGCGCTCGTCATCGGTACGGCGGCGTACGTCATGAACACGAACCATTAGCAAAGCAGGCGTTGGTACCGCTCGTTGGTTGTGCCTCAGTGACTGCTCTTATTGCCGCCCTGGGCGGCAGCGAGCAAGATTTTCTGCGGATTCCTGTTCGAAGGTGAGGCCCTTACGGTCATGGCGGCCCCGGGCACGCAAAGGCCAGTACTCCGCGCGCGCGACCTCGGCAAGGTCTACCGCACGGGCGAAGTCGAAGTGCATGCGCTGCGCGGCGTGGACCTGGAACTGTGGCCCGGTGAAATGGTCGTGCTGCTCGGCCCGTCGGGCAGCGGAAAATCCACGCTCCTCAACATCCTGGGCGGTCTCGATTCGGCCACCAGCGGTGAAGCATGGTTCGAAGACCACGACCTCACCCGCCAGGACGATCGCGACCTCACGCGGTACCGGCGCGAGCACGTCGGTTTCGTCTTCCAGTTCTACAACCTGATCTCGAGCCTGACCGCGCTCGAGAACGTCGCCCTAGTCACCGAAATCGCCACGCGTCCGATGGAGCCCGAGGCCGCACTGCGGCTCGTCGGCCTCGGCGAGCGACTGCATCATTTTCCGGCACAGCTGTCGGGCGGCGAACAACAGCGCGTTGCGATAGCACGCGCCATCGCCAAGCAGCCCGATGTCCTGCTCTGCGACGAACCCACCGGCGCGCTCGACAGCCAGACGGGAGTGCTCGTGCTCGAGGCGATCGAGCGCATTCACCGCGAACTCGGCACGACCACGGTGCTGATCACGCACAACGCCGTCATCGCCGACATGGCTGATCGCGTGCTGGTGCTCGGCGACGGACGCATCCAGCAGGAACGACGCAACCCGCAACGCCGCCCGGCGCGCGAGCTGGCGTGGTGACGCCATGAAGCTGCATCCGCTCGATCGCAAGCTGCTGCGCGACCTCTGGCGCCTGCGCGGCCAGGTGCTGGCGATCGGGCTCGTGATTGCGTCGGGCGTCGGACTGCTCGTGATGTCACTCACCTCGCTCGAGGCACTGCGCGATACCTCGGCCGCTTATTACGAACGCTACCGGTTCGCCGACGTGTTCGCGCAGGTGAAGCGCGCACCGGAGAGCCTCGCATCCAGGATCGCCGCGATTGACGGCGTGCAGACCGTCGAGACCCGCGTCGTTCGCAGCGCGGTGCTCGACGTGGGAGGGTTCGACGAACCCGTCATGGGCCAGCTGGTGTCCGTGCCGGAGAACGGCGAACCGCTCCTGAACCGGCTGGCGCTACGCGCCGGGCGCTACCCGGAGTCCGGCAAGCCAGACGAAGTCGTGCTGTCGGAGCCGTTTGCGCTTGCGCACAAGCTCGGCCCCGGCGATCACCTGCGCGCGGTCATGAGCGGGCGCTGGCGCAATCTCGTGGTGGTCGGCGTTGCGTTGTCCCCGGAGTACGTCTACACGATGGGTCCGGGCGCGCTGATGCCAGATGATCTTCGCTACGGCGTGCTGTGGATGGGCCGCGAGACGCTGCAGGCCGCTTACGACCTGGACGGCGCGTTCAACGATGTCTCTGCCAGCCTGCTGCGCGGTGCGAAGCCTGAGCAGGTCGTCGACGAGATGGACCGCCTGCTCGATCGCTACGGCAGCCACGGCGCCTACGTGCGCGCCGACCAGGCGTCGAACTGGTTCCTGTCCAACGAGATCGACCAGCTCGAGACGATGGCACGCTTCCTCCCTTCGGTCTTCCTCGCCGTGGCGGCATTCCTGACGAACATGGTCGTCGCCCGCCTGGTGGCGGTCGAGCGTCCGGAGATCGGGCTACTGAAGGCTTTCGGCTACGGCAACGCTGCGATCGCCTGGCACTACGTGAAGCTCGTCCTGGTGATCGGCGCCGTGGGCACGTTGCTCGGCTGGTTCTTCGGCTACTGGCTCGGGCTCTACAGCACGACGATGTACGCCGATTTCTATCGCTTCCCGTTCCTGCTGTTCCGGCCGAACGTCGGTCCATTCCTGCTGGCGGCCGGGGCAAGCGTGGGTGCCGCGCTGCTGGGCGCGATCGGGGCCGTGCGTCGAGCCGCAGCACTGTCGCCTGCCGCCGCGATGCAACCACCCGCCCCACCCCTGTTCCGGCGCAACCGGCTGTTCCTGCCGCGATTCTTCGAGCGGCTCGACCAGCCGACACGCATCGTGCTGCGCCAGACCTCGCGCTGGCCCCTGCGTTCGATTGTCACAAGCTTAGGGATCGCGATGTCGGTCGCCGTGCTGATCGTGTCGATGCAGTGGCTCGATGCCATTCACCGCATCGTGGATGTCTACTTCCTGCAGGCGCAGGGACAGGACGTCACCGTGGGATTGGTCGAAGCGCGTTCCAGCGCGGCCGTGCGCGAACTGGCGCGCATGCCTGGCGTGCTCGCGGTCGAGCCGATGCGCACGGTGGCTGCGAAACTGCGTTCTGGTCCGCGCGTGGTGCGGGATGCCGTCCAGGGCGTTCCTGCCCACCAGACCCTCTATCGTGTGTATGACGCGCAGGGCACGGCGTTGGACCTGCCTCCGGAAGGCCTGGTGATCTCCACGGTGCTCGCGGATCGGCTCGCGGTACGGCCGGGAGACACCATCACCGTCGAGGTCCTCGAGGGTCGGCGGCCCGTGCTCGAGCTGCCGGTGGCCGCGACGTTCGAAACCTACATCGGCCGGCCTGCCTACATCGACATCGACGCGTTGAACCGCGCGATGCACGAGCCGCCGAGCGTCACGGCGGTGCACCTGCGCGTGGATCCGAAGTTCGAGACCCGCCTGTATCGTGAGTTGAAACAGATGCCGCAGGTGAGTGCCGTGAACCTGCGGAGCGCGGCGGTGACGACCTTCAACGAGACAATGGCGAAGACCATGCTGATCTACGTCGGGTTCTTCATCGTCTTTGCGGCGACGCTGGCGTGCGGGGTGACTTACAACGCCGCCCGCATCGCGCTGGCCGAACGCGCGCGCGAACTGGCGACGATGCGGGTGCTCGGGTTCTCGCGGCGCGAAGTCGAATACATCCTCATCGGCGAAATCGGCCTGTTGACCTTCGCCGCGCTGCCGCTTGGCGCAGGCATCGGCTGGCTGCTCGCGCGTTGGCTCGTGCGGGCTTTCCAGACCGAACTCTACCGCGTGCCGTTCGTCCTCGAGCCGTCGACGTTCGGCTGGGCCATCCTCGGCGGGTTCCTTGCAACCCTCGCCTCGGTGCTGCTGGTCCGCCGACGGCTGGACCGGCTCGATCTGATCGCCGTGCTCAAGACCCGGGAATGAAGTTATGACACAGGCAAGCTGGCGCAGGCTCTGGTTCTGGCTCCCCGCCTTCATCGCACTCGCGGGTGTGCTGGCGTGGCTCTTCCGCCCGCAACCGGTGGCCGTGGACCTGGCGACGGTCGCGCGCGGCCCGCTGCAGGTCAGCGTGAGCGACGACGGCGAGACACGGGTGCGCGACATGTTCGTCGTCTCGGCGCCCCTGGCCGGACACATGCGACGCATCGAGCTGGAAGCCGGCGACAACGTCGTTGCGGGCGAGACCATCGTCGCGCGCATCGAGCCATCGGATCCGTCATTACTCGACCGCCGCAGCGAAGCGGAAGTGCGAGCCGGCATCCGTGCCAGTGAAGCCGCCCGCGTGCATGCGGCCGCCGAGCTGCGTCGTGCCCAGGCGGAACGCGATTTCGCGATCACGGAACTGAAGCGTTACGAGGGCCTCGCCGCAAGCCGCACGATTTCGCAGAACGACCTTGAATCGGCCCGCCGCCGCGCGCGCACGGCCGAGGCCGCGGTCGACGAGGCCGTGGCGGGACTGCGCGTGAGTGAGTCCGAACTCGAACAGGCGAAAGCCCGTTTGATGGCGCCCGGCAAGAGCGCGGATCGTCGCGCCGACTGTGACTGCGTCGTCGTCAGGTCGCCCGTCAGTGGCAACGTCCTGCAGGTACTCGCGGAAAGCGAAGGCATCGTGGCGTCCGGCACGCCGCTGCTCGAGATCGGCGATCCCGGCAAGCTCGAGGTCGTCACGGACCTGCTCTCCACGGAGGCCGTGAAGGTGCGGACGGGGCAGCGTGCGCTCATCGAGCGCTGGGGCGGCGACAATGCGCTCGAAGGCGTCGTGCGGCGGGTGGAGCCTTATGGCTTCACGAAAGTCTCTGCACTCGGCGTGGAGGAGCAGCGCGTGAAGGTCGTCATCGACATCACCGAGCCTGCGGCACACTGGCGCACGCTCGGTCACGGTTACCGTGTCGAGCCGCGAATCGTGCTGTGGGAGTCGCGAGACGTACTGAAGCTGCCACTGTCGGCACTTTTCCGTAACGGCGCGGAATGGGCCGTGTTCGTGAATCGTGATGGACGGGCTCGACTCCAGGCCGTGACGATCGGGCACATGAACGGGATCGACGCGGAAGTGCTCAAAGGCGTCGCAGCGGGCGACGTGGTGGTCGTTCACCCGAGCGATCGTGTCAGCCACGGCGCGCGTATCGAACCGCGTTGACGAACGCCGGCCTGTGGCCGGTCAGCGGACTCCTCTCAGGGCTTCAAGAACAGCACCTCACCCTCGTCCGACAGGTCGAACCTGCTCGACATCGGCACTTTGGGCAAACCTGGCATGCGCAGGATCTCGCCCGTGATCGGGATGATGAACCCCGCCCCCGCTGCCAGCTGGATTTCACGGACGGTGACCAGGAAGTCCTTCGGTCTGCCGAGCAATGCCGGGTTATCGGACAGCGATTGCTGGGTCTTCGCGATGCAGATCGGCAGCTTGTCGAAACCCGCCTTCTTCAACTGCTCGAGATCGCGCTTCGCCCGCGCCGTGTAGTCGACCGCCTGCGCGCCATACATTTCGCGGGCGACGGTCGCGATCTTGTGCTCGATCGTGTCGCTCCACTCGTAGAGCGGCTTGAAGCCGGGTTCCGTGCGGGCAACAAGGTCACGCACGACCTCTGCAAGTTCGACGCAGCCGCTGCCGCCGGCGCTGAATGGCTGCGCGGGCACGGCCTGCACGCCGAGGCTGGCGCAATGCTTCTGCAGCGCGGCCACTTCCTCCTGCGTGTCGGTCGGAAAGCCATTGATTGCGACGACGCAGGACTGGCCGAACTTGCGGATGCTCTCGATGTGCTTCTCCATGTTGGAGAAACCGCGAGTCATCGCCTCGACGTCCGGCTTGCTGACCTCGGCGAGCGGCTTGCCACCGTGCATCTTGAGCGCGCGGATCGTGGTCACCAGCACCGTGCAGGCTGGCGCAAAGCCGCCGTAACGGCAGTTGATGTCGAAGAACTTCTCGGCGCCGAGTTCGAACGCGAAGCCCGCCTCGGTGACGACGATATCCGCATACGACAATGCGGCGCGCGTGGCGGTGATGCTGTTGGTGCCGTGCGCGATGTTGGCGAAAGGCCCCCCGTGGACGAACGCAGGCGCTCCTTCCGTGGTCTGCACCAGGTTCGGCTTGATCGCCTGGCTCATGAGAGCGGCCATTGCGCCGACGGCGCCAAGTTCACCCGCCGTGACCGCAGTGCCCTCCGAGGTATAGCCCACGACGATGCGGCCCAGCCGCGCCTTGAGGTCCGGGATGTCGCTGGCGAGGCAGAGGATCGCCATCACTTCGCTCGCGGCCGTGATGTCGAAGCCGCTCTCGCGCGGGATGCCTTCCGAGCGGCCGCCAAGGCCGATGATGATGTCGCGCAGCGCGCGATCGTTCATGTCGACGACGCGCTTCCACGTGACGCGCCGTGGATCGAGCCGCGAGGGGTTGCTGTTGTGCAGCGTATTGTCCACGAGCGCTGCGAGCAGGTTGTGCGCGCTCGAGACGGCGTGGAAATCGCCGTTGAAGTGCAGGTTGATGTCCATCATTGGCAGCATTTCGGAAGCGCCGCCACCCGCGCCGCCGCCTTTCATGCCGAAGACCGGGCCGAGGCTCGGCTCACGCAAAGCTGCCGCGCTGCGCACACCGATCTTCGCCAGACCCTGCACCAGGCCGATGGTCGTGGTCGTCTTGCCCTCGCCCGCCGGCGTCGGCGTGATGGCCGAGACCAGCACGAGCTTGCCTTGGTTCGGGCGGCCCTTGAAGGCGGACAGCGGCAGCTTGGCCTTATAGTGGCCGTAAGGTTCGAGCACCGCGGGATCAATGCCGATTGCGCGCGCGACTTCACCGATCGGTTTCATCAATCTTTCCCCCTGGTTCGGGCCAGTCGTCGTCCCTGAATTCCGGCCGATGTTGTCTGTGTCTGTGGCACGGAGTCTTGCACAGTGCACCGACGGAGTGGACTGCGGCCCTTACGGATATGCGCCCCCAAGCCCAGGCCGCGGTGCACGAGGGGCTGGAACGTCCGTGATTTTTTGCAGTGCAACGCGAGTACAGTGATGCGCAGGATTCACGCCAGGTGTCCGTCGCCTGTGGAGACCGCCGTGACCGCCCGTCCCGAACCTTGCCCCCGCACCGGGCATCTGCGACTGCTCATCGCGTTGCTGGGACTGTCGCTGGTCTCCGGCTGCGTCTCACCCACCCTTGCTCCCGCTCCGTCAGTGCCCGAACTGCAATTGCTGGGTGCCGCAGAACTCGCCATCCCGCGCGGGTGCGAGGCGACGTCGGGAGCGGTGTACCGCACGCACTTCAACGTCCAGCCGGATGGACGGGTCAGCGACGCCGCTGCGGAGTCCGGTGACGGCTGCGTGCAACAGGCCCTGCGTACCTGGGTGACGACTTTCAACTACGCCCCGCTGCATGAGGCGACTCCCGTGGCGTTCGACTGGATGATCGTGACCGCAACCCGGAACGATTGACGCGTGGCTAGCGCGCGGATCAGGACGGAGCGCTGACCGCGAGGTCGTCCGGCGTGTCGATGTCCTGCGCCGCGGACGGCATGGGCACAGCGATTACTCGCTCTGGATAGCGCAACAGCACGGCGCGCGCGCCGCGATCGCCCTGCAACTCCGCGAGCTCCCGGAACAGGTCGGCGGGGAAGATGGCGGGAACGCCGATCGTGCCGGCGTACTGCGCGGCGACGATGCGGTCGGGTTGCTGCTCCCAGCGTGACACGAGCTGCCGCAGGTCGTCGGCCGTCACGGCTACCTGGTCCGCCAGCGCAATCAACGCGCCGCGGGCATCGAACGGCGCCTGTGCCAGGCCCACCCGAATGGAACTGGCTAAGCCCAGCGCGTGATCCGGATTGAAGGCGACGTTCGCCGCTGCATCGTGCACCAGTGGCTCGAGACGCTCGGCGTTCGCGCCGAGCACCACGGTCACGGCGTGCCGTCGCTCGAGTTGCAACACCGTATCCAGGGTGCGCGCAAGCATGGGTCGTCCCGCGATATCGGCCAGTTGCTTCGGCGAGCTGAAACGCGACGACCTGCCGGCAGCCAGCAGCATTACGTGCAGGCTCGACGCCGCGGTGTTGCGATCGAGAGTCTGCCCATGCCCCTTGCCATGCAGATGCGCCTGGATCTCCGCGGTGATCGCGAGCGCGATGCTCGCCGGATCGCGCCCGCCGAGCTCGAGACCGACCGGTGCATGCAGCCGAGCCCCGAACTTCGCTGCAGTCGCCGTACCGAGATCCGCCAGCAGCCGTTTGCGACGCGATGCAGGACCGAGCAATCCCACGTAAGGAATCGGCGTGGCGGCCAGTGTCTCGAGCGCCGCAAGGTCGGTCGCGATGTGATGGCTCATGACCACCGCGGCATCGAACCGCGCGAGCTCGACGTGCTGCGCCAGTTCCACCGGGGTCGTCAGTAGCACGCGGCGTGCCCGCGGAAATCGCGCCGGATCCGCGTAAGCCGGCCGATGATCCGCCACGGTCACGCGCCAACCCAGGGTGGCGCCGAACTCCACCACCGGCAGTGCATCCGGACCGCCGCCGATCAGCAGTAATTCGCGCGAGACGGCCGCGGAGGCAACGAACAATCGCATTCGCGGACTGCCGAACTCGACGATCCCGGTTGTCGTCGCACGCCTGTTGTCCCCGGTTTGTGCTGCCAGCCAGGCGGTCAGCTGGTCCGGTAGTCCGGCCGGCGGCGCCGGGCCGCCCGCAACCCAGAGCGTCGTGCCGACGGGCAGGGCCGCCGCCTCTGAATCGAGTACGAAGGCATACCTGACACGTTCACACTGCTCGAAACACCGCGACAGGGTTGCGAAGGGCTCCCAGTCCGCCGCGGGATCGAGCCTGACGAGCCAGACGTCCATGCCGCCTTCGCATCCGGCGCCCAGTCCCCACAGCAGATCGTCATCGCCGCGATTGTCGTACCGGACCATCTTTGGAGTGCCAGTCTCGAGCACCGACGCAGCATGTGCGGCGAGGTCGCCCTCGAGACAGCCGCCCGAGAGAATTCCCTCGTACTGACCACCGGGCCCGATCAACATCTGCGCTCCCGCCTTGCGGTAGGTCGAGCCGCGCGTAGCGACGACGGTTGCGAGCACGAGCGGCGCCTTCTCAGCGCGAGCCCGTTCGTACATCGGCACCAATTGATGCAATGATCCATCCATAAGAAGGCTTTATACTAAATTCCGCTGGCCGGCCTACCGGCACCTGTATTTCTGCGCTGGGGAAAATCCATGATTTCGCTTTCGCTCAACGGCAAGACCGTGCAGTTGTCCGCGACACCCGATACGCCGCTGTTGTGGGCCTTGCGCGATGAACTCGGTTACACGGGCACCAAGTTCGGCTGTGGCATCGCCGCGTGCGGTTCGTGCACCGTGCACGTCGACGGCAAGCCGACACGCGCCTGCGTCACCACGATCGAAGCGGTTGCCGGCAAGCAGGTGACCACGATCGAGGCAATGGACTCGAACCATATCGGCCAGGCCCTGCAGGCCGCATGGATCCGCAACGACGTGCCGCAATGCGGCTACTGCCAGAGCGGGCAGATCATGAGCGCGGCCGCATTGCTGGCGCGAAACCCCAAGCCCAACGACGCCGATATCGACGAAGCCATGCGCCGGAACCTCTGCCGCTGCGGTACGTACAACCGGATTCGCGCCGCCATCAAGGATGCGGCCGCGACGCTCAGCGCCTGAGGCACGGAGACAGCCATGAGCACCAATTCGTACACCACGCGCCGCGATTTCCTCAAGGGCTCCGCGGCCGCCACCGGCGCGCTCGTCATCGGGTTCACGCTGCCCATGACGTCCCGGTTCGCCCAAGCCGCGGCGGCAGCCACCCCAGGCGCAGGCTTTGCGCCGAACGCGTTCCTGCGCATCGCAGCGAGCGGACAGGTCACGGTCATCTGCGGCCTCTCCGAGATGGGCCAGGGCGTGCACATGGGCATTGCCTCGCTGGTTGCCGAGGAACTCGACGCTGACTGGAAGAGCGTCCAGCTCGAACAGGCACCCGTGGACAAGGCGTACAACAATCCATTGTTCGGCATGCAGGCCACGGGCGGCTCGACCGCGATCCGCGGTCACTACGAGCCGATGCGCAAGGCCGGCGCGGCAGCGCGCGAAATGCTGGTCGCCGCGGCCGCTACGCAATGGGGCGTCGGCGCCGACAGGTGCCGCACACAGGATGGCCGCGTCATGGGGCCCGACGGCAAGTCGGCCGGTTACGGCGAGCTCGTCGCGGCCGCCTCGAAACTGCCGGTGCCGCAGAATCCCACTCTCAAGGATCCCGGGGACTTCCGCATCCTCGGCAAGGGCCTGACCCGCATCGACACGCCGTCCAAGGTCAACGGCAGCGCGGGTTTCGGCATCGACGTCAAGGTGCCTGGACTGCTCACGGCGGTGATGGTGCACGCACCAGTGCCTGGCGCGAAGATCGTGTCGGTCGACGATGCCGCTGCGAAGGCGATCCCGGGCGTGAAGCAGGTCGTGCAGATTCCGCAGGGCGTCGCCGTGCTGGCCGACGGTTACTGGACTGCGCTGAAGGGCCGCGACGCACTGGTCGTGAAATGGGACGACGGCCCGCTCGGTTCATTGTCGTCCGAAGGCATCTCGAAACTCCTGATCGACGCGACGACCAAGCCGGGCGCTGTTGCGCGTAACGAGGGCGACGTGAGCGTTGCCGTCGCGAAGACGATCGAGGCCGTCTACGAAGCTCCCTACCTCGCGCATGCCTGCATGGAACCGATGAACTGCACGGCCTGGGTGCGCGCAGGAGAGGCCGAAGTCTGGGCGCCGACACAGGGGCCGGGCCCGCATCAGGGCATCGTCGCGCAATTGACGGGACTGCCGCCCGAGAAGGTGCAGGTGCACACGACCTACCTCGGCGGTGGCTTCGGCCGCCGCTTCGCGCCGGACTTCATCATCGCCTCGACGTTGATCTCGAAAGCGGCCGGCGCACCGGTGAAGCTCGTCTACACGCGCGAGGACGACATGCGCGGGTGGTACTACCGGCCCGCGTCGGTCACGCGTTTCACCGCCGGCCTGGACAAGGACGGCAACCCGGTGTCGCTCACCGCACGCGTTGCGTCGCCGGCACTGTCCATAGCCGCCGGCTTCGCGACAGAGCTGCCGAAGGGCATCGACGAAGCCGCGGTCGAAGGCATCGGCGACATGCTCTACGCCTTCCCCAACCTGCGCGTGGAATACGCGCGGGTGGAGCCCGGCATCCCACCCTGGTTCTGGCGCTCGGTCGGCCATTCGCAGAACGTGTATTTCATCGAAGCGTTCATCGACGAGGTTGCGGCCGCGGCCGGCAAGGATCCCGTCGAATTCCGGCGTTCGCTGCTGTCCAAGCAGCCGCGCCTGCGCGGCGTGCTGGATCTGGCCGCGCAGAAAGTCGGCTGGGGCTCGCCCCTGCCACAAGGCGTCCATCGCGGCGTGGCTATCACGACCTGCTTCGGTAGTTTCGTCGCACAGGTGGCAGAGGTCGCGATGGGTGCGAACGGCAAGCCGCGAGTGCAGCGCATCGTCGCGGCCGTGGATTGCGGACGCACGGTGAATCCTGACGTGATTCACCGCCAGGTCGAAGGCGCCATCGCCTACGGACTCAGCGCCGCGATGTACGAAAAGATCACGTTCAAGAACGGCCGCGTCGAGCAGTCGAACTTCAACGACTACCCGATGCTGCGCATCGACGAGATGCCTAAGGTCGAAGTGCACATCGTGCCGAGCACGGAGGCGCCCGGTGGCATCGGTGAACCGGGTCTCCCGGCGGCCACACCTGCGGTCATCAATGCGATCTTCGCAGCGACCGGCAAGCGGGTCCGGACGTTGCCGATCTAGGATTTCTTCAGCAGCGAGGCCAGGTCCGCAAACGGCGAGTGAGTCGCGCCGGTCCGGTCGTCCTCACGCAACGACGTTCCCCCTTGGTCGACGTAGCGCTGGTGCTCGTTGTCGTGGCAGTACAGACAGAGCAGCTCCCAGTTGCTGCCATCGGGCGGGTTGTGATCGTGGTCGTGGTTCTTATGATGAACCGTCAGTTCATGGACGTTGGAATGCTCGAACTCCCGCGCACAGCGGCCACAGATCCACGGGAAGAGCTTCAAGGCCTGGGCGCGGTATCCCTGCTCGCGCTGGTCACGCGCACGGCGCGCGTCGGCGACGACACGATCGAGCCGGCCGAGGTCGGGAGTCACGCGCTTGCGGGTCGTCATGCGCCGATTGTGATCACGCACGACCGGATAAGAAAGAGCCGCTTTCCGGCATCGCAGCCGACACTGCCGCGTCCCGTCCAGTAGACTGCACCGGCCGAACAGGCATCTTTTTCCAACATCGATCGGAGAATCCGCTGTGTCGAAGGCAACCATTGGCAGCCCGCTCGCCCTGACCTTCGCCCTGACTGTCGCACTGGCTCTCGCGGGTTGCAACAAGTCGCCGCCAGCTTCAGGCGCGGCGGCGCCCGGCACCCCTCCAGTGACCGGACCCGCCACGTCGCCGCACCCCATGCCCGCGACGAGCACTGCTCCCGTCGACTTGTCCGGAATCGTCAAGGCTGAAGGCGGCAAGACCATTGCCGAAGTCTTTGCCGAAAAGGACCAGTTGACAGGCAAGCCGGTCGTGTTCCGTGGCAAGGTGGTCAAGAGCAACCCTGGCATCCTGGGCAAGAACTGGATTCACGTGCGTGACGGGTCGGGCGCGGAAGGCTCGAACGACATCACCGTGACGACCGTCAGTGCGCAGCCGAACGTCGGCGATACGGTGCTCGTGGCTGGCGCAGTGGTGCGGAACAAGGACTACGGCATGGGTTACCAGTACGACGTCATCATCGAGGACGCCGACGTGAAGATCGAGACGCCCGCCACCCTGTGATCGCCTGACAGGTTAAGCTACTGCGGCCGCACGGATTCGCGGCGACCTGGGTTCCTGGCATGGCCGATATCTTCGTTTCCTACTCACGCACCGACAGGGCGCGTGTCGCGGCACTGGTGGCCGCGATCGAGGCGCAGGGCTGGACGGTCTGGTGGGATTCGGCGATCAACACGGGCCAGGAATTCGACAGCCAGATCGAGGGTGAGCTCGAGGCCGCCTGTGCTGCGATCGTCGTCTGGACGCAGACGTCGGTCGCTTCCCGCTGGGTGCGCGGTGAAGCACGCGAGGCCGCCGATCGCGGCATCCTGGTACCGGTGCGCTTCGAGGGGGCGAAGCTGCCGATGGACGTGCGCGCGATCCACACGACCGATCTCGATGACTGGAACGATGACCCGGCCAGCGTGCCATTCCAGGAATTGCTGCGCGCGCTCGGCTCGATGATCGCGCAGCAGCGCGCCGCCCGCAGCACATCGGTGGCGCCCGGGAATGCGGCCGCGACCCCAGTCGCCGCGGCGCCTACAGCGTCTCGCGTCGCGATCTGCGTGCTGCCATTCGTCAACATGAGCGGCGACGCCGAGCAGGAATACTTCAGCGACGGCATCACCGAAGACGTGATCACGGACCTGAGCAAAGTCTCGGCGCTGTCGGTCGTCGCGCGCAACACCGTGTTCACGTTCAAGGGCAAGAACGTCGAGATCCCGCTGATCGCACGCCAACTGAAGGTCAGCCACGTGCTTGAAGGCAGCGTGCGCAAGGCGGGCCAGCGGGTCCGCATCAGCGCGCAGCTGATCGACGGCACGACCGGCAGCCACGTGTGGGCCGAGCGCTATGACCGCGACCTGAACGACATCTTCGCGCTGCAGGACGAAATTTCCGAAGCCATCGTCAACGCGCTCAAGCTCAGGTTGCTGCCAGAAGAGAAGAAGGCGATCGAGCAGCGCGGCACGACGAATCTCGAGGCCTACAACGTCTACCTGATGGCGCGGCAGTACAGCGTCACCGGCAATTACGGCAACGCACGCCGTTGCGAGGCAATCATCCGGCTGTGCCGCAGCGCCACCGAGATCGATCCCGATTACGCGGCAGCGTGGGCACTGATGGCCGTGTCACAGGCGGCCCTGCGATTTCACTTCAGCGAACCCGGGGATGGCGGACTCGCCGCGGCCGAACGAGCACTGTCGATCGATCCCAACCTGGCCGAGGCACACGCAGCCATCGCGCGCGTGCTGACGTCGAATTCGAAGTACGACGAAGCCCAGCGCGAAATTGCGACGGCCCTGCGACTCGACTCGGAGTCGTTCGAGGTCAATACGGCCGCCGCCCGCCTCAATTACGCGCAGGGCCGCTATGAAGACGCCACGCGCTATTACGAGAAGGCCGCGTCGCTCATGGAAAGCGACTTTTCCTCGGTGGCGATGTTGATCGCCTGCTACCGGTCACTCGGCAACCAGGAAGGATTGCGCCACGCCGCGCAGCGCACGCTGGCGCGGGCCGAGAAGATCGCGACACAGGAACCTGACAATGGCATGGCCATGGGGTACGTCGTGATGTCGCTGATCGCACTCGGCCAGGGCGATCGCGCACGGGAACTCGCCAAGCGCGCGATGCTGCTCGATCCCGACAACCTCACCATGCGTTACAATTTCGCCTGCGGGTTCGTGGAACTGCAGGACACCGAAACCGCGCTGAACCTGCTCGGGGCAGTGCTCGAGAAGGACACGCTCGAGACCGTGAACTGGGCGAAGGTGGATCCCGACCTGGATACCCTGCGCGATCATCCACGCTTCAAGGCGATGCTCGAGGGCGCGGATAAACGGCTGACGACGGCGGGCGGGTAGGCCCGGACGCCTGAGGTGAAGCCGAATTGTACGGATTTTTATGTCCCTGTCATCGGAGTACATTCAGCTCGAGGCGCGATCCAAACCGCGCATGTTAATCAATGCCAGGAGGTAGGACTCATGGATGCCAGTACCAGTACTGAACGACTCATGGCGGACCTGCAGGCTGTCGTCCGCGATACCGAGAATCTGTTGAAGGCCACGGCTGGCGATGCCAGCGAGCGCGCGAGCAAGGCACGTGCGCATGCGGAAGAATCCCTGCATAAGGCTCGGGTCCGCATGAGCGAGCTGGAGCAAGATGTCGCGGCCCGTGCCCGGGAAGCCGCGCAGAAGACCAACGCCTACGTGCACGAGAACCCCTGGCCGTCGATCAGCGTGGCCGCGGGTGTCGGGTTCCTGGTCGGACTGCTGCTCGGCCGGCGCTGAACGCGTTAGGCTGCCAGCGAGCACGGCGATGGACGATTCCGACGTACCCGGAAGATCGGCCGGCGGCCTGTTCGATTCCTTGCGCGCGCTGATTGCAACGCTCGTTGCGATGGCGCGCACGCGGGTCGAGCTGTTCGGCACCGAACTCGAGGAAGAAGTACGTCGCGTCGTCGCGCTCTTGCTGGGGGGCGTGTTGGTGCTCGCGCTCGCGAGCCTGGCGCTGGTGTTCAGCGGCCTCGTGGTGATTGCGGCTTACTGGGACACGCACCGCGTGGCCGCCACTGTTGGCGTAGCCATCGGCTTCATCGTGCTCGCTGCCATGGCGTATCTGGCAGTGCGACAACGAACGCGGCGGCAGTCACGGTTGCTGTCGTCGACGCTCGACGAACTCGAACGGGACCTGGCACTGCTGGACAAGCGGATTTCGCCATGAGCCGGAGACAGGAACTGGCCGCAAAGCGAGCCATGCTCGTGGCACGCAGCGAGCTGCAACGACGGGAATTCGCGCGCAGCGCCGGCGACGTCGCCTATTCGCTCCGCAGAGTTGATGCGGCCGTGGGTGTCGCTCGACGGGCTGCATCGCATCCGCTGCTGCTGGCCGGTGCAGTGATCGTCGCGGTCGTCATTGTCCGTCCACGTCGATGGCTGCAAGGCCTCAGCTGGGGATTGTCGGCCGCCGTCGCGGCACGTCGTGCCGCCACGTATCTGCACACGGGCGCGTAGGTCACGATTGCTGGTCAAGGCGCTGGTGCAGCGTGCGCAATGCATAGAGGCTGAGCGCAGCGCCTGCGAGCCCGCCGACCATGAGCCAGACGATCTTGCGATTTACCACGCCTTCACCCAGCAGAAC
>JAPLSF010000217.1 GCA_026398785.1 Pseudomonadota bacterium
CCGATGGGTCGCCTGTACCAGGTGTCCAACACCGCGGGCACGACGCGGTTCCTGTACGACGGCGATCGCTTGATCGCGGAGTACGACGCGAGCGGCGTGGTGCAGCGACGCTACGTGCACGGCGCGAACGTGGACGAGCCGATCGTCTGGTACGAGGGATCGGCGGTGTCCTCGGCCACGCGGCGTTACCTGCACGCGGACCACCAGGGCTCCATCATCGCGACCGCCAACTCGGCCGGCACCAAGCTCGACATCGGCACCTACGACGCGTACGGCGTGAGCACGGCGCCGAGCACGTGGCGATTCCAGTACACGGGGCAGACCGCGATCCAGCAGGTCGGGCTCTACTACTACAAGGCGAGGTTCTACAACCCGAGCCTGGGTAGGTTCATGCAGACGGATCCGATCGGGTATGAAGCTGATCTCAATCTTTACATGTATGTAGGCAACGACCCGTTGAACAAGCGCGACCCGAGCGGTCTCGCAGAGGACTGCACAGGATCGCGCAGTGGAGCCGGCTGCGACTTCGTTCAGGGCAGCGTCCAGCGCGACATGCTGATGAGCGGGGCGACGAGGGCACTTCGGGCAGCGGCACTCAAGTACAATTCAGTCATAGATAAGGGACATGTCGACCTGCGCGCAAACTATTTGCGTGCGCGACGGCTTGGCCGAAACCACGACCTTGCTGGTTTCGTTAGGCTTGTGAGGACTAAAGGCGATTGGGATTACAAGAATTCCTCTGCGTTTTCAGATTTTTCAAACATGTCTTTGCTTCAAGACTTCGGCAACTTCCACTTTGGCTTCGTTGGAAGTGCTTATGGATTCAGCCTCGGAAGCCTGCTGGTTGGCGCCGGCGGTTACCAAGCTTTGTACCAGAAACCTCGGGTCTCAAATCTTTTGAACTTCCTTTCGTCTTTACCAAACGTGCCTTCTGCGATTATGTCCGATTCGTATGCACGCTCATCCGCAGCGGTCGGACTTCGGTTCGGCGACAATCCCGACGATTCGGCACCGATTGCAGAAGGCCATGATGCGGCGATGGGACTTGATTGGTAAAAGCCAATGCTACTCAGGACTGCTCTAACGATCATTATGATAAGTGCACTTCCCATACTCGGTTGTGGCACGGGCACGCAGTTCGGTTTCGGTGAGGCTCAAACGCTTTTCGACGAGAACTCAACCGTCTTCGAACTCGTTGTCCGCGATTTAAAACGTTGTCCGGCTGTCACAAGTGTTCATGCAGATGGAGAGTTGCATGAAGGTGAGCCGCAATGCGTAGCGGACGGGGTCGATGTTCGAGAGAGAATCTCAGCTCATCTTCGGTCAATACAAGTACTGTGGGTGACAGCGTGGCGATCGCCATCGCCTGGTCTTGAGGTGAGCTCCGATATGCTTTCTTCTGTCGACTTCATCTTTTATTCGCGCGGCCTGGCTCCCGGTGGGTCTTCGGTGAGTATCAGCTACTTCGAAGAGCCGAAGCGGGACGTGGTCGGCTATCTACCGCTGCGGAAGCTACCAAGCCATTGGTGGTATCGTCGGCAGGATGAATAGTCGATGCGGGGTTGATCTAGGATACGAGGCCGACAGAGCATAGACCGTCGGCAGTTCCTCCTACGGCACCGCACCGCGCGAAGACGGTTGAATTCGCCTGGCGTCTCCTGATGCTCGTCTACGCTACTACGGCCGCGTTCAACACGGCTTAGGGTCGCTGCGCCCGGCGCAGGCGAATCTTGTCAACGAGTTCGGTCCCCGCTCGGTCGCGATGGGGCTAACCGCATGACCCGCATGGCCTCCGTGCGCGGGGTTCGGGCGGTCGGCCTCCAAGGGGTTCGGGATGGGCTCGGTCGGGCGGGGGTTGGATCGATCGGCCACAACCTGGACGGCGGCGCGACCGGCAACGACGTCGGGATCGGGTTCTCGTACAACCCGGCCAGCCAGGTGGCCGCGCGCGCGCAGACGAACGGCACCTACGACTACCCGATCACGGCCGTCAGCCAAACGTACACGTCGAACGGTCGAAACCAGTACACCCTGGTCGCGGGTACCGGCGGCGCGACACTCGGCTGGGACGCGAACGGCAACCTGACGTCGGACGGTTTCACGACGTTCAAGTACGACACCGAGAACCGACTGACGGGCGCGACTGCGGATTCCACGCGAGTCGGGCGCTGATTCCAGCGCATGCCGGGCCGGCATCACGTGGAATCGTGGCCCGACATGCCGTGGAATCCGCAGCGCCCAGGAACGGGTTTAGCGGCGGGCAGAGTCGGTCAGTCCGATCGCCGCATCAGGCGCAGCGGGTGAGCCTGCGGCGCGGTACGCTCGGCATCGGAAGAATTCGGGTCACGGACGGCCGCACGCCGGCCGGCCGGCGTCGTCGCGCTTGGGCCGGCGCTTCAAGGTGGTGTGGCATGGGGGAACTGATGATCGAACGGCGGATGCCGATTTCCTGGAGTGCGATCCAGGCGCTGCACGAGTCGGACCTCGAACGGCACTGGGTGCGCTGTCGTGACGAGCTCGGGCTCGACTGCCCGCTCGAGGTGTTCGAGGAACTGTTCTTCGAGCATCACGGCGATGCCGAATTCGGGTCGCTGTACCGCGCTGTCGACTGGTCAGCGGTGGCGTGGACTGAGACGGAACTGTCCGGGCTGCTATTGCGACGTGTTGCCGTCGAGCGCGGCTTTCAGTACGCGGTGGACGAGGCGCGTGCTCGCACGCTGCAGGAGGGGCTCTCCGACGCGCGCGATGCCGTCGTCGAGCATTGGGCCAGCCATTTGACCTGGTTGCGGCCGCCGATTCTGGTGACGGGTGAGGTGACCGGGAGTGGCTTCGAGTACGAGCTGCTGGTCGGCTTCACGCGGCTTGGCAATCTGCTCGGGCTGCTCGATCGGCAGGAGGTGCCCGAGATGAAGCGGCATCGGGTGTGGGTGGGGCAGGGGAGTCGGTAGCAGGCAATGTGGACGACTGTGTGACCAGGCGGGATCCGGCGATCAAACAACGCATCCTCGATTGCCACGAAGACGACTGCGTGGCGATGCGCGTGATGCTGGATCGGATGCGAGGGATGCCGGTCCGAGGGTAGGGCGATGACGGAGCGAGGTTTCGCTGCGCGGTCGTCGGTGCCGCCCCACTAGAGATTGCTCGGCGCCACTCGCGCGCAGCCGCGTATCGGCCAGCGCGACGGGCCTTGACTTCGCCTGTTGCGCAAGACATGGTCGCGTCGGACCAAGTATTCATCAGCGAACCGGTCCAGGGGGAACGATCATGCACATTGCCGCCCGACTGGCGTGCCTCGGCTGGAGCATGTTCGCGTTTTCCGGGACAGCCCAGGCGGCGGTCGGGCGCACGGCCGGAGCCTTCGAAGTCAACGGCGGCGGCGAGGCTGTGTACTCGATCCCGTTCGCCGCCCCGCCGGGCGTGCGAGGCCTCACGCCCCAACTGGCACTGGTGTACTCGCACCGCAGCGGCCAGACGATCGCCGGCGCCGGCTGGGGCATTGCGGGTGTTTCCGCGATCACGCGCTGCGCCAGCACCGTGGTTCAGGACCAGGTGGCGCGTAACGTCCGCAACGACTCACTGGACCGCTTCTGCCTGAACGGCAATAAGCTGCGCCTGATCTCCGGGAGCTATGGCGTCGCCGGCTCCGAGTACCGCACCGAGCTTGAGACCTACCAACGCATCAAGGCGTTCGGCCTGGCCGGCAACGGTCCGCAGTATTTCATCGTCGAGGGACGCGACGGGCTCGTCTACGAGTACGGCAACACCGGCAACTCCAGCATCGAGTCGGTCGGGCAGAGCACGGTGCGGGCCTGGGCGCTCAACAAGGTCCGAGATCGAGATTTCAACGAGATCAACTTCACCTACGCCGAGGACGTGACCAACGGCAGTTACAAGCTCGACCTCGTGAGCTACGGCGGCAACTCACAACAGCCCACGGCCGCGATCTACACGATCGATCTTGTGTACGAGGCCAAGCCCGTGGGTGAAGTCGACAGTGGCTATCTGGCGGGCAGCCGGATCAAGGAGACCCAGCGTCTCGATCGCGTGGACGTGCTGTACAACGGGACGACTCTCTATCGGCGCTACGACCTGGCCTACGAGGCCGCGCTGTCCGCGACGAGCTTGAGCCGGCTCGCCTCGCTCACGGAGTGCGCGGGCGCGACGCCCGAGTGCCTCGCGCCCACGGTGTTCACCTACCAGGACGGCTCGCCGCTGAGTGCCGAGGCGGACACGGGCGTGGTGATCCCAGCGACCACGACGTTTCCGCTCGATGTCAACGGCGACGGGCGCGAGGACCTGGTCTATTCCTTGAGCACCGGCGCGGGGCAGTGGATGGTGATGTTTGCCAACAGCACCGGCGGCTACGCCACATCGATCAATACCGGCGTTGCCAACACCGGCCAAGCCGGCGCCATCCCGATCGATTACAACGCCGACGGCAAGATGGACCTGCTGGTGCCGTATTCAGGCGGCACCTGGTGGGTGACGCTCGGCTCCGCGAGCGGTCTCGGCGCGCTCACCAACACCGGGGCGCCGGCGACCGCCACGGGTACCGGCAACAACGCCCGCGCGCTCGACGTCGATGGCGACGGACTGGACGACCTCGTCTGGGCGGATCTCGTAGGCTACGCGGGCGGTGACGTGATTCGGTATCGGCTGCGGGTGGCCGGGGCCGCATTCTCGGCCACCGCCACCAACCTGATCACGCCGTTGCCGGCCGACCAGATGATTCCGAGCGGCCTCTTCACGGGCTGGGCGCAGACCACGATGCGGCGCGCGCCCGACTTCAATGGCGATGGGCGGCGTGACCTCGTCTACCGCCGCTTCAAGCGCATCAGCACCGCTCTTGCGGCGCCGCCGGGGTCGGAGGCCGTCGTGCAGGAGAACCTCGCGGGCGGCGAGACACTCGCCGCGGGCTACAACTACCAGTACCACCTCGACGTGGTGTGTCCGGGCGTCACGGCGTGTTTCACCACGACCGCGGGCCTGGCCGGCCGGCCGTATTTCGGTGACTTCAACGGCGACGGCCTCTCCGACCTCTTCTACCTCGACGGCGCCGGTCTTTGGCAATACCGCTTCAGCACCGGCACCGGGTTCACGGCCACGCAGAGTGCGGGCAGCTTGACCGCCTATGACAGCATGCTCGTCTACGACTGGGACGGCGATGGCATCGACGACGTCCTCGCCACGAACCTCTCCACTTCAATCTTGTACGTGCTGCGATCCACGGGTGAGACGCTGCTGGCGCCGGTGTCGACGGGGATAGCGGCGCCCGGTTCGATCGTAACCGACCTGAACGGCGATCATCTGCACGATCTCGCCTACCGTGGTGCGGGAGGCACGTGGCGCTATCGAGCGCGCTCGCTCACCTTCTCGTACCCCGACCTGCTGGCCACCGCCACCGACGGCTTTGGCGTGGCGGCGACGTACGCCTACGCGCCGATCACCAGTGCCACGGTGTACACCAAGGGAACCGGCGCCGTGTACCCGGACATCGACGTCCAGCAGCCGCTGTGGGTCGTGAGTTCGCTCACGTCCACCGATGGCAGCGGCAACAACGCGACGTTCGCCTCGACGTACACCTACGAGACCGCGCGCCTGCATTTGCAAGGGCGCGGGTTCCTAGGGTTCGCCAGGCGCACGGTGGTCGACAATCGGCTCTCCTACAACCTGAAGACAATCGACGTCTACAAGCAGAATTTCCCCTACATCGGTGCGCTCGAGAGCCGGGAACAGCGCCAGGGCACGGGCACGCGCATCTCGTTCGTGCAGAACACGTGGACCCAATTGACTTGGGGCACGACCGGCACGGCGCGGGCCTTCCCCTACGTTTCCACAACGACGGCGGACCAGCACGAGGTGGGCGGCGTCAACAACGGCACCCGGATCCGCACCGTCGCGATGAGTGTCGCAGGCAGCGCCGGGATCGATGCGGTGTCCGGATTGATCATCGATGCGACCACCACGACGACGGAAGTGGCGACCGGGCTGTTCCCCGCGTCCTACAAGACCGAACGAACACAACACACCGCCGTCCAGAACGACACGGCCAACTGGTGCCTCGGCCGGCCCACCGCGACCAGCCAGACCAACGGGCACACGCTGAACGGCGGCGTGTCGGTCACGCGTACCAGCGACATGACCTGGGACGGCGCCAAATGCCGCCCGACGCAGGCACGCCTCGAGCCCGTCAACCCGACGCTGCAGGTCACGGTGGGCTACGGCTACGACCTGTTCGGCAACGTCAGCACCGAGACCGTCACCGGGGTGGCCATGGCGGCGCGCACGACCACGACCTCGTGGGGCGCGAGCGGACAGCTTCCGCTGACGGTGACCAATGCGCTCAGCCAGACCACGACGCAGGGTTGGAACGTGGCGTTGGGACTGCCGGCTTCGGTCACCGACCCGAACTCCCTGACGGTCAGCTGGACGTACGATGCGTTTGGCCGTCGCACCGTTGAGACGCGTCCCGACCAGACCTCGACCGTCTGGACCTACTCGGCCTGCAGCGGCGGCTGCGATGCCCGCATCAAGCTGCAAGTGCTGCAGGAAGAGCGCGACAGCGCGAGCGCGACGTTCCGCACACAGACAAACTACCTCGACCGCTGGGAGCGGCCGATCTGGCAACAGACGCAGTTGCTCACGGTCAATGACCAGACGAACTCGTTGCGACGCGAGTACGACGCGCGGGGTCGTGTGTCGCGCGACTACGTGCCGTACCTCGTCAATGCGGCCGACAACGGTTATCGCTCGTTCGTCTACGACAGTGCCGATCGCACGACCTCGGAATCGCTCTACCGCGCCGGCGGGGCGCTGGACCGCACGACCAGCTTCGCTTACAACGGTCTCGTGGCGAGCCAGACCGATCCCTTGAACCACACCACCACGCGCGCAACGAACGCGTGGGGCGCACTGGTGCGGGTCACGGACGCGGCCAACGGCCAGGTGAACCTGCAGTACGACGCGTTCGATTTGCTGAAGCAGGCGACCGACCCGGCCAACAACGTCGTGAGCCAGGTGAGCTACAACGTCCGTGGCATGCGCACGCAGCTCGCCGACATGGATCTCGGGACCTGGAACTACACCCCGAACGCGCTCGGCGAGGTGGTCTCACAGACCGACGCCAAGAGCCAGGCGACGACGTTCGTCTACGACCTGCTCGGCCGTCCGGCCACGCGCACCGAGTCTGAAGGCACCTCGACCTGGACCTGGGGCACGCTGGCGGACAACACGGCGAGCAACAAGTACGTCGGCCGCCTCAAGTCTGTGACCAGCCCCGGCTACGCCGAGTCGTTCACCTACGATGCCAAGAGCCGGCCGCTGACGCGGACGATCACCGCGGACGCGAGTTACCAGTTCGACTACGCCTACAACACGTTGGGCCAGCTCGACACACTGACTTATCCGACCAGCACCGCGGGCGTGCGGTTCAAGGCGAAATACGGCTACGGCGGCGGCTACTTGAGCTCGGTGCAGGAGTACACCGGCAACGTCAACGGCCCGATCTTGTGGAACCTGAACCTGCTCGACGCGCGCATGAACGCGACGAGCGAGACCTACGGCAACGGGCTGTGGTTGCAGAACGGGTTCGATGCGGCGACCGGGGAGCCGCGGACGCGCCAGTCCGGCACCGGCGGCCAGTCGAGCAACGTGCAGAACCTGAGTTACGTCTGGGACACCGCCGGCAACTTGAGCAACCGCCAGGACCTGCGCCAGTCGCTCACCGAGACCTTCACCTACGACGCGCTCGATCGACTGACGCTCGCTTCAGGGCCTGCCGCCCAGTCGACCGCGATCGGCTACAACGCGATCGGCAACCTCACCTCGAAGACCGGTGTCGGCACGTACACGTACCACGCCACCAAGAAGCACGCGGTGGTGAGCGCGGGCGGTGCGAGCTACGGCTACGACGGCAATGGCAACCTGACCAGCCGCAGCGGCGCCACCGTCACCTGGTCGAGCTACAACCTGCCGACCTACATCGCCGATCCGAACGGTTACTCGGCGCAGTTCTGGTACGCGCCGGACCGCTCGCGTTGGAAACAGGTGAGCAGCTACACCGGCGGCACAGAGACCACGCTCTACGTCGGCGGTCTGCTGGAGAAGCTCACCACTCCCACGCGCACGCACTGGAAGCATCTGATTCCGACACCCTCGGGCCAGGTGCAGGTGATCCGGCGCACCGACGGCACCACCGACACGTTCTACGTCACCACCGATCACCTCGGCAGTACGGATGCGGTGCTGAACGCCGCGGGCACGGTGCTGATGCGGGGCAGCTTCGGGGTGCACGGGGCGCGACGCGCATCGAACTGGCAGGGCGCGCCATCAGGCACTGAATGGCAGGCCATC
>JAPLSF010000376.1 GCA_026398785.1 Pseudomonadota bacterium
CCGACACGGCGGCATCGCCGTCGCGGAAACCGCGCCAACCCGCTTGCTCGATCAGCCAGGCCGCTGACAGCTTGCGCTCGGCATCGGTCGATGTCGGGAAGACGGGCACGCCCTCGAAGCGCGACTGCAGTTCGACAGCGATTGCGCGCGTAACGACCGGGTTCTTGAAGAAACTGCCGGCGTTGCCTGCGACGGCAGGGTCCGGCAGCTTGCGCCGGCGAATGCGTCGCACCGCCGCGGCCACGTTGCGCGGCGTCGCGTTCACCCCACCCATCGCGGCAAGCTCCTCGCTGAGCCCGGCGTACGAGACGTGCGTCGCGCCGGCCTGCGGCAGCCGCAACTCGATGGCCGTGACGATCCGGCGATCGGGCTCGCGCTTGAACACGCTGTCGCGATAACCAAACCCGCAGCGTTCGGCCGTCAGCCGCTCGAAGGCAGCCACCTGGCGGTCGTAGACGTGCACGGCCGCGATGAACTTGCCGACCTCGACGCCGTAGGCGCCGATGTTCTGGATGGGCGCGGCGCCCGCCTGACCGGGAATCAACGCGAGGTTCTCGAGGCCCTGCAGGCCCTGATCGAGCGTCCAGTCGACGAGCGCGTCCCATTCGAACCCGGCATCGACGTGCACGAGCGCGTGATCGCCGTCGTCGCCCACGATGCGGGCGGAATGACACTGCAGGTGAATCAGGCAACCCTCGAACCGTTCGGTGGCGAAGAGCACGTTGCTCCCTGCGCCCAGCACCATCAGCGGCAGGTTCCGCAACGCGGGCTCTGCCAGCAGGGCCGGCAGTACGGCTGCGTCATGCACGGTTGCCAGGCAAACGGCGCGCGCGTCCAGATGGAACGTGTTCCAGCCGTGCAGTGATACGTCCCAGGCAAGCGAATACGCGGCGGCCATCCAGCCCTCCGGGGGCGTGCGGCGGAGGGCGGTGAGCTTGCCACTGCGCGAGTGCATCCGTCACTATGCATGCAAGGCCGCAGCCGAAGGGCCGACTCCACCATGCATGCACAGAACACATTGCCACGCGGCGTCGGCACGGCTGCGGAAGCCCAGGCGTTCCTCGACGCGCACCCCGACATCGAGGCCGTGCAACTGGTCATCACCGATGCCTGCGGCGTGGGCCGCGGCAAGAACGTGGCGCGGGAAGAGCTCGCGGCGCTGTACGGCAGTGGCCGCAACGTCGCCGGTTCCATTCTCGGCCTTGACATCACCGGCGAGGACGTCCAGGGCACCGGGCTGGTCTGGGAGGTCGGCGACGCCGACCAGTGCTGTCGGCCGGTCGCGGGATCACTGGCGCGTGCGCCCTGGCTCAAGCGGCCCTCGGCGCAGGTCCTCGGCACGATGTACGAACTCGACGGCCAGCCGTCGAAGGCCGATCCGCGCCACGCGCTTGCCGGGGTTGTCGCGCGCTGCGAAGACGCAGGCCTGACGCCGGTCGTCGCCGTCGAACTCGAGTTCTTCCTGCTCGAACGTGACGCAGCCGGCCGGCTGGTGCCTTCGGCCGGCATGCTGAGCGGCGAGCGTCGCGGTCGCATCGACGCCTACGGCCTCGGCCGCCTCGACGACATGTCGCCGCTGTTCGACGATCTCTATGCGTCCGCGAAAGCGCTGGGGCTGCCCGTGCGCACGCTGATGTCAGAGTACGCGCCGGGGCAGTTCGAGATCACGCTCGAACATCGGGCCGATGCCATGCGCGCGGTCGACGAGGCCATCCTGTTCAAGCGTGCGGTTCGCGGTGTCGCCGTGCGACATGGACGCGTGGCGTGTTTCATGGCCAAGCCGTTTGCG
>JAPLSF010000123.1 GCA_026398785.1 Pseudomonadota bacterium
GGCGCCGCGACGACGCCTCGACCGAAGCCGTGCCGTCGGCGAGCGCAGTGAGGTCCTGGTCGATCGCCTGCGCGCGCAGTTCGAAGCGCTCGAAGCTGCGATTTACGGCATCGGAACGGCCGGGGCCCATCGCCTTCAGCACGCCGGTTGCCGTGGCCAGCAACCCCGGCGTGGACTCGCGCACGCTCGCCGCAGACTTCTGCGCCTGCAGCGCGGCGGCGCGGCCGTCCAGCACGGCCTGCGACTGTTCGAGCAGTGCGGGCCAGCCGCGCTCGCTGCCGAGCACGCGGGCGCTCGGCGACGACAACAGGCCGACCGCGGACTTGCCGGCATCGATCTCGTCGATCACGCGCTCGAGCCGGGTACGCGAGGCCGCCAGCGCGTCGAACGCCGGGGCGGAACCACGCACGGCGGCACCCGCCTGCAACGGAATGTTCTGCGCCAGCGCCGCAAGGGAGGACATGTGCTCCCGCAGCTGCGCCTGCTGCTGCATCGCGCGGCCGGAAAGCAGCAGGGCCACCGCGGCCAGCAGCGCCGCGACGAACCCCACGCCGAGCAGCATGGGCTGCAGGCGGGCGGCGTCGATTCGATTGGTCATGTCGTCACCATTCTGGTCGGATCGGGCCCGCGGCTCAGGAAGCCGCGGCCTGCATGAACTGTGGGCTCTCGAGCAGTGCCCGCACGCTGAACACCGGCCAGACCTCGGCCCCGCGTCGGAACGCGCCGGCCAGGTAGCGCTCGCAGCGCAGCAGGGTTGGCGGCAGGTCGGCCGAGAATTCGCTTTCGTAGAAGCGGCGGAATCCCATCACCTCGTCGACGACCAGGCCGGCCGGAATTTCGCGGTGGTTGGCGAGCAGCACGCGGCTCGAACGCGTAATCGAGGTTGCGCCCGCGCCGAGGAACGCGCGCAGGTCGATGACCGGCAGCAGTTGCCCGCGAACGTTCGACAGTCCCCGAATCCACGGCCTGGCGCCGGGCACGCGAGTGATCGTGGCCGGGTACGCCAGCACCTCGCGCGTCTCTTCGCGTGCGAGCAGGAACGCTTCGCCACCGAGACGAAACGCGACGCCGACCCATTCCGCGCCCGCAGCGACCGACTCGGGCTGGCCCTGCGCGGCTGCACGGGCGCGGCGGTCGATCTCCCGCAGCAGTTCGAAGGGACGTTCGCGCAGCGAACGGAGGGGCGTGACTCCGGGCTGCATGTCAGGGGGCAAGGGCCGCCTGCGCCTTGCGCACCAGCTGGTCCGTGGCAACGGGTTTCACGAGGTAGTCGACAGCGCCCTGGCGCAGGCCCCAGACACGATCGGACTCCTGCGCTTTCGAGGTGACCATGATGACCGGGATCGTGCGTGTGGACGGATCGTTGGCCAGCTCGCGCGTGGCCTGGAAGCCGTTCACGCCGGGCATGACGATGTCCATCAGGATCAGGTCCGGATGCAGCTCGCGCGCCATGCGCAGCCCTTCGCCACCATCGGCCGCGGCGGCCGTCGTGAAGCCGTGCTGCTCGAGCGCCTGCTGCATGACGTGAACGTCGGTCGGTGAATCGTCCACGATCAGTACGAGTGCCACAGTCAGTTCCTCCGCGGGCCGCGCTCAGGCGCGATGGACGTGAGTCTCGATCGCGCTCAGCAGTTCTTCGCGCGTGAAGGGCTTGGTCAGGTAGTGCTCGGAACCGACGATACGGCCGCGGGCCCGGTCGAAGAGTCCGTCCTTGCTCGACAGCATGATCACCGGGATGCTCTTGAAAACCTTGTTGTGCTTGATCAGCGAACAGGTCTGGTAGCCATCCAGGCGCGGCATCATGATGTCCACGAACACGATGTCCGGCTGGTGGTCGGCAACCTTGGACAGGGCGTCGAAGCCGTCCACGGCGGTAAAGACCTCGCAACCCTCGCGTGCCAGCAGCGTTTCGGCCGTGCGCCGGATTGTCTTGCTGTCGTCGATGACCAGCACCTTGAGGCCGGCCAACCTTGGCCGACTGTTGCTGGCAGCCGTGTTTTCCATGCGGTCGAACCCTCGGAGTCGAGTGGGCGTGCGTGCGAGTGCAACGCTATGCGCGAGGCCACCGCTCGCGAGGGCGTTTTAACATATTGGCCACCCCCCTGCCATTGGCGGCTTTCGATACCATGACACCCATCACAGTCACTTTCCTCGAGGCCGCCGCACGCGCGGAGTCCGCATGCCCCTGAAACCCCTGCGCATCGCCGTCGTCATGGATCCGATCGAGGACATCAAGCCCCGCAAGGACACGACGCTGGCGATGCTGCTCGCCGCCCAGCGCCGCGGCTGGGAACTCCATTACCTGGAGCTGTCCGGTATCTGGCTGCGCGACGGCGTCGCCCTGGGTCGCGCGCACCCGATCGGGGTCCGCGAGCACGACACGGACTGGTTCACGCGCGGCGCGGCAGTGGTGACCCGGCTCGGCGACTTCGACGCGATCCTGATGCGCAAGGATCCGCCGTTCGACACCGAATACATCTATTCGACCTACATCCTCGAGCGGGCCGAGGTGCAGGGCGCACTGGTCGTGAACCGGCCGCAGGGCCTGCGCGACATGAACGAAAAGGTCTACACGGCCTGGTTTCCGCAGTGCTGCGCGCCCACCCTGATCACGCGCGACATGGCGGACATGCACGCATTCCTCAAGGAACACGGCCGGGCGGTCTGCAAGCCCCTCTACGGCATGGGCGGCCGTTCGATCTTCGTGGTCGACGCCGGCGACAAGAATGCGAACGTGATCTTCGAAACGCTCACCGAGTACGGCACGCGCTACGCGATCGTGCAACGCTACATCCCTGACATCGTGACGACTGGCGACTCGAGGGTGATCCTGGTGGACGGCGAACCCGTGCCCTATGCGCTTGCACGCATTCCGACCGACTCGGACAACCGCGGCAACCTGGCCGCTGGCGCCAGGGGCGTCGGTCGCCCGCTCAATGAACGCGACCGCTGGCTGGCCGCCGAGATCGGACCGTCGCTGCGCGACCGCGGCATGCTGTTCGTGGGCCTCGACGTGATCGGCGGCTTCGTCACCGAAATCAACGTGACCAGCCCGACGGGCGTGCGCGAGATCGACCAGCAGTTCGGCACCGACATCGCCGGCTCACTGCTGGCTGCGATCGCGCGCCGGGTCGAGGCACGCGGAGGGCCGCATTGACCACACCGGCCATCCTCCGCAGGCGCCGCGATCCCACCGGGGACCGCCTGGCCACGGCGATTTTCGTCGCGGCACTGATCCATGGGCTGGTGATCCTCGGGGTGCGCTTCAGCGCCCCGCCGGTCACCGACAACGCACTGCCCACGCTCGAAGTCCTGCTGATACCGCCCGGCCCCGACGACCCGCAGGAAAACCAGGAGGCGGCCTACATCGCGCAGCGCATGCAACGGGGGCACGGCACCGACACGGAAGCCAGGCGCGCGTCGTTGCCGGAAGCGCGCGAGGAGCAGCAGGCCCCTGCCGATGCCTCCGCGGCCGACCCGCAAAAGCACAACCGTCTCGCTGAACCGGAAGGGGCCGTGTCGGTACTGGCCCGCCGCGCGCTCGAAGCCGAGCGGCTGGCGACGGGTTCCGAACCGCACGACGAGGCCCCGGTGTTTTTCGCCATCCCCACACCGGCGGTGCCGACGGTGGGCCTCAATGCTGCGGTGGCCGACCGCGAACTGCACCTGCGCGGCCAGCGCTCGGTCGACGGCAAGCTGCTGGCCGACACGCGCGAGTCCGCGATCGCAGCATACCTGGAGGGGTGGAAGCGCCGGATCGAGCGCGTGGGCACGATCAATTTTCCGAACGAGGCCCGGCGCCGGCAATTGTCCGGCAATCCGGTAGTCGAGGTCGCCATCCGCGCCAACGGCACGCTCGAGACCGTGATCGTGCGCCGGACCAGCGGGCACCCCGAGCTCGACAACGCGGCGGTCGGCATCGTGCGACTCGCGGCTCCGTTCGAACCTTTCCCGAGCGCGCTGCGCGAACGTTTCCCGGTGCTCCGCTTTGCCTACGAATGGCAGTTCATCGACGGACAGCTCGGGGGCGATGGCGCGGTCTTCTCCTCGGGCCCATAGCGCGATACTGTCGCGTCGTGGCCTCCTACCTCACCAACCAGTTCCTGATCGCCATGCCCGCCATGGACGATCCGAACTTCGCGCAGACCGTCACGCTGGTGTGTGAGCACAGCGAACGCGGTGCGCTGGGCATCGTAATCAATCGCACGTTGCCGATGACGCTGGGGGAGGTCTTCGACCAGCTCGGCCTCGACTCCTCGCGGTCGCGGGTGAGCGAGCAGCCCGTGCTGCGGGGCGGCCCGGTGCAAACGGAACGCGGGTTCGTGCTGCACTCGCCCGCCGGCCCCTACGAATCCTCGCTGCCGTTTTCCGAGCGCATGCACCTCACGACCTCGCGCGACATCCTCGATGCCATGGCGGTGGGTGCAGGGCCCGCGAGTGCAGTGATTGCGCTGGGTTATGCGGGTTGGGAGGCCGGCCAGCTCGAAGACGAAATGGCCCGCAATGCCTGGCTCACCGTGGACGCCGACGAGCGCGTGCTGTTCTCGACCCCGATCGAAGAGCGCTGGAGCGCGGCGGCCAGGTTGCTTGGCGTCGATCTCGTTGCCCTCAGCAGCGACGCGGGCCACGCCTGATTCCCCCGCAAGACGACTCCCTGCCTCCCCCGGTCATCGGCACGCGCCCGACTGCCGGTGAAGTCGTTCTTGCATTCGATTTCGGCACCCGCCGGATCGGGCTGGCCGTAGGCCAGACCCTGACCAGATCTGCGCACGCGGTGGGTGTGCTGCCGGCCCGCGATGGGGTGCCGGACTGGGCCGCCGTCGACACGTGCATTGCCCAGTGGGGACCGGGCCGACTGCTCGTCGGGCTCCCCTATAATATGAACGGCTCGGACACCACCACGACGGCAGCCTGCCGCGCTTTCGGCGAGAAGCTCGCGCGGCGCTCGGGCCTGCCGGTCGCCTACGTGGACGAGCGTCTGACGTCCAATGCCGCTTATGACGAGTTGCGCGACGAGCGCCGCTCCGGCGCGCGCGCGCGGCGCATCCGTCCCGAGGACATCGATGCGAACGCGGCGCGGCTGATCCTGCTGACCTGGATGGGCACGCCTTGAAAACTGACACCGGCCGAGACCTGCAGCGCGACCCCGCCGGCCGCCTGCGTCACCTGCTTACACTTGAAGGGCTGTCGCGCGACGAAATCGTGCACCTGCTCGACCTGGCGCAGTTCTACGTGCGCGAACCGGGCGACCTGCCCGCCCGCGACGGTGCCCTGCTCGGTCGTACGGTGGCCAACCTCTTCTTCGAACCGAGCACGCGCACCCGCGTCTCGTTCGAACTTGCTGCGACCCGGCTCGGTGCGGACGTGGTCAACCTCGACCTGCACTCTTCGTCGCGCGTGAAGGGCGAGACGGTGCTCGACACGATCTACACGCTGCAGGCGATGATGGTCGACGTCTTCGTGATGCGCGATTCGGAACCCGGCCTGCCGGCCATCGTCGCCGCCCACGTCCAGCCGCACGTCAGCGTGCTGAACGCCGGCGAGGCGCACGTTTCGCACCCGACGCAGGGCCTGCTCGACGTGCTGACCATCCGCCAGCGCAAGGGCAACGTGCAAAGCCTCTGCGTCGCGGTCGTGGGTGACATCCGTCATTCCCGCGTCGCGCGCTCGACGGGCACCGCTTTGCAGACGCTCGGCGTCGGCGAACTGCGCTTCGTCTCGCCCGCGAGTCTCGCACCCGAGCCGGATGAATTCCCCGGTGCGAAGCGGTTCGATTCGCTCGAGGACGGCATCCGCGGCGCGGACGTCATCATGGCCCTGCGCATCCAGAAAGAGCGCATGGACCAGTCGCAGATTCCCGACGTCGACGCGTTCCTGAAGGAATGGGGCATCACCGAGCGCAGCATCCTGCACGCGAACAAGGGTGCCATCGTCCTGCATCCCGGGCCGATGAACCGCGGCGTCGAGATCACGAACGTGATTGCCGACGGCCCGCAGTCGGCCGTACAGCAGCAGGTCCGCAATGGCGTCGCCGTGCGCATGGCCGTGCTCGCCACGATCGTGCGCAACGTGCAGGTCCGCAACGTGCAGGCCGGCCGGCGCGAGGTTTGAGCCGCATGGGCCCCTCCCCTACCTGCACGATCGACGCACCGGGCCGCAGCCGGGGCGTGCCGCCGGAACAACGCACGCACCGCGACTCGATCTTCGTCGAGGACGGCAAGCTGCTGTCGCAGCAGGAATACCCGGGCCAGCAATTCGTGCTCCGCATCCAGGCGCCAAAGTGCGCGGCGGCCGCGTTGCCCGGCAGCTTCGCGCACCTGACGTGCGACCCGGAGCGACCGATGCGCCGGCCGCTGTCGCTGATGCGCGTCGATGCAAAGACGGGCTGGATCGAGATCCTTTACAAGATCGTGGGCCCCGGACTCGAGGCACTCTCGCAGCAGCCCGTCGGCGCGACGATCAGCGTGCTGGGCCCGATCGGCCATGGTTTCGTCGCGCATCCCGAGCGACCGCGGACGCTGCTCGTGGGTGGCGGCGTCGGCATCCCGCCCATGGTGTTCCTGGCGGAATCGCTGCGGGCTCGCCGTGACGAGGCGTCCTGGCAGCCGCTCGTGCTGATGGGCTCCGAGATCGAGTTTCCGTTCCGCGCACGACCGTCGCAGATCCTGGTGCCGGGCGTGCCGAACGAGGCGATCGCGTGCATGCCGCTGCTCGACGACTGGGGTATCGCCAGCCGGCTCGCCAGCTTCGGCGACTTCCCAGGCTGCTTCCACGGCTACGTGACGGACCTCGCGGCGCAGTGGCTGTCATCGCTCGACGCCAGGGCGCTCGCCGCAGTCGAAATGTTCGCGTGCGGGCCGACCCCGATGCTGCAGGCCACGGCGCGCGTGGCGCGCAAGTTCGGCGTGCCGTGCCAGGTGTCGCTCGAAGAGTTCATGGCATGCGCGGTCGGTGGTTGCGCCGGTTGCACGGTACCGGTCGTCCAGCCGGATGGCTCGCTGGCGATGAAACGCGTCTGCGTCGACGGACCGGTGTTCGACGCGAATGCGGTGTTTCCGCCGGCGGCTGCCTAGCGCCGTTACGGCGATTCCGAACTGGCCGAGAGACTCGATCGAGGCGGTC
>JAPLSF010000243.1 GCA_026398785.1 Pseudomonadota bacterium
GCGTAGCCGATGACCGCGACGTTGACGGCACGCCGTCCGTCCACGCTCAAGCCTTCGAACAGTGGCGGCGGCTCGGACTGGATCGCCTGGACCTGCGCCACGAGCGCTTCGATCTGGTCGGTGGCCGCGACGATGCGCAGCTCACGCGCCTCGATCGCGTCGGACAGCCCACGTCGCCGGAAATAGTTCCAGAAGCCGTGCAGCGACGCGAGCTTCAGCCGCGCGAGCTTCTGCTCGGCGTGCAATTGCTCGTCGAGCACCCTGGCCTCGACCAGTTCACGATCCACCAGCGCCACGCGCTCGCGCCTGGCACGGTCGAACTCCGCGAGCTGGGTCTTGCGCTCACGATCCTTCTGCTGTCGCGCGAGCTCGGCGCCAAACTGCTCGAGCCGCTTGCACGCGACGCGCCAGAGCGCCTTCAGCTGGAAATACGCGAGGCTCTTGTAGCCCTCGTCAGGTCGACCGAGGTACTGCTCGAGTGCCGCCATCTGCTCTTCGACGCGCATCGTCGCGCCTTCCTGCAGCTTGAGGCGGTCGAGCAACCGGTGGCGATCATCGTCGAGCGCCGTGAGCTCTTTCTTCAGCTCGACGCGATTGCGGAACAGCGCAAACAGCCGTTCGTCTTCGATGGAGGGTTCGCGGCCGGCGAGCCGGTAGGCCAGCAGGCGCAGTCTCTCAGGCAGGCGCATGCGCCGCAACCTTCGCTGCCGGCGTGAATTCGTGACCGCGCTCGAGGCAGTAATCGAGCCACTTGTTGAGCAGCATGTTGCGCAGCCAGCGCTCGCCGAGCTGCGCCGGAATGCCGGCCCGGACGTGCTCGAGGCTCTGGTGACGCAGCCACCGGCCGCACGAACTGACTTCGGCAAGCCGCGCGTCGTGATAGACGCGGATCTCGAGATCGGGGTCGGCCACCGTGGCAGCGGTCTCTTCGAAGAGGTACGTGAGCCGCACCGCCGAGGTGTAGGGCGTGTGCTCGAGCACCGACAGGTGCAGGTCGCAATCCGCCTTCGTGCGCGACACCGCCACACCGTGGTGCCGGCGGATGTCACCCGCGAGTTCCTTCAGGCGCAGGAAGTTGCTTTCGTAGAGCGACATGAGGCTCACGAAGCTCACCGGCCGCGCGCGCCAGGAAGTGATGCAGAGGTGGTCGAGCAACATGGCCCGAATATAGCACAGGGTTTCGGCGCGCCTGTGAAGCGGCGCACAGCCGTGTGATGTGACGCATTTACGCGCAAGCGCGGCGGACCGTTCGGGTGTTCGATGCCGGCCCGTATCGCCCGCCGCAGCCCGAGCGCAGCTGCGAGACGGTCACGGTCTTTCCGACCAGCCGCTGGCACCATCGTCGAGCAGCCGTCCGGGCAAGGGTCGCCGTGAATCGTGCGGTTCCTCCGCGCGATTCACGATGCGCGGGCGATCCCGGGCCGGCATCGAACACCCGAACGGTCCACCGCGCCGCGACTCAATCGCGACACTCACGGCGCTGCCGCTTCAAGGCCTCAAGCGACGCTCGATGCCCTTGCGGTCGATGATGCGGCTCGCGATCTCCTCGATCGAGCACTCCGTCGTGTCGATCGCCGGAATGCCGTGGCGGTGGAACAGGTTTTCGGCGCTGCGCACCTCGAACTCGCACTGCGAGATCGAGGCATAACGGCTGCCGGGCCGGCGCTCGTTGCGGATCTGCTGCAGCCGCAACGGCGCGATCGTAAGCCCGAACAGCTTGGGCGTGTGGCCGCGCACCGATGCCGGCAGCTGCTTGCCGTCAAAATCGTCTTCGGTGAAGGGATAATTGGCCGCAAACACGCCGTACTGCATCGCCATGTAGATGCACGTCGGGGTCTTGCCCGAGCGCGACACGCCGATGAGAATCACGTCGGCGCGCTCGTAGTCCGCGGTGATCGCGCCGTCATCCGCCGCCAGCGCGAAGTTCGTGGCCTCGATGCGCGTGCTGTAGACGAGCTGGTCCGCAATGCCGTGCGCGCGACCGGCCCGCTCGCTCGACTTGACCATCAGTTCGCCCTCGAGCGGACCGAGAAATGCGTCGAAGAAGTCGAGGAACAGGCCGTTGCTGCCCTTGACGACGCGGCGCAGGTCTTCTTTCACCAGAGTGCTGAAAACGATGGGCCGCCAGCCGTCTTCGTGACCCGTCGCGTTGATCTTTCTTACGGCTTCCTCTGCCTTGTCAACACTGGCTATAAATGGCAGAGTCACCTGCCTGAATTCCTGGCCCTCGAATTGCGTGAGCAGGCTGTGCCCCATCGTCTCGGCTGTCACGCCGGTCTGGTCAGATACGAAAAATACCGTTCGGCGATTCATCGGCACGGCGGATCCCAGGGCACGGAGTTGCGCGCAGTGTTTCACCTAGTCCGTTGACCTAGCAAGGGGTCGCTCGTGCGTCCTTACACCCTGCCCTTTTCCAGCCTCGGCCGCCACGACGTGGCTGCAGTCGGCGGCAAGAATTCCTCCCTCGGCGAAATGATCTCGAACCTGGCGCAGCTGGGGGTCAGCGTGCCTGACGGTTTCGCGACGACTGCCGACGCCTACCGCGAGTTTCTCGCGCACAAGGGCCTCGCCGCCCGCATCAAGCAGGAACTCGATGCGCTCGACGTCGACGATGTCGCGAAGCTCGTCGAGACCGGCGCTCGCATCCGGGACTGGATCCTCTCCACGCCTTTCCCGCCGCAACTGCAGCAGGCTATCGTCGACGGTTATGTCCGCATGTGTGATGGCCGCGCCGACGTCGCGGTCGCGGTGCGCTCGTCCGCCACAGCGGAGGACCTGCCGGAAGCTTCGTTCGCCGGCCAGCAGGAAACGTTCCTCAACGTGCGTGGCGCCGACAACGTCGTCAGGGCCGTGCACGATGTCTTCGCGTCGCTGTTCAACGACCGTGCAATCTCCTACCGCGTGCACCAGGGCTTCGATCACTCGCTGGTCGCGCTCTCGGCCGGCATCCAGTACATGGTTCGCAGCGACGTCGGCGCGAGCGGCGTCATGTTCACGCTCGATACGGATTCTGGATTCCGCGACGTCGTGTTCGTCACCGCGTCCTACGGCCTCGGCGAAACAGTCGTGCAAGGCGCAGTCAACCCGGACGAGTTCTACGTGTACAAGCCGGCGCTGCGCGACGGCCACCACCCGATCCTGCGGCGCACGCTCGGCGCCAAGGCGATCAAGATGATCTATGCGCCAGCGGCGCAGGCCGAGCAACGGGTGCTGACGGTCGACGTGCCCGAGGTCGACCGCATGCGCTTCTGCATCAGCGACGCGGACCTCATCGAACTCTCGCAGCAGGCGCTGATCATCGAAGATCATTACGGCTGCCCGATGGACATCGAGTGGGGCAAGGACGGCGAGACCGGCAAGATCTACGTGCTGCAGGCACGGCCCGAGACGGTCCAGAGCCGTGCCGGCCGCACCATCCAGCGCTACACGCTCAAACAGAAAGGACCGGTGCTCGCGACGGGCCGCAGCATCGGCCAGCGCATCGGCGCCGGCCCCGCCCGCATCATCCGCGACATTCGCGAGATGGCACGCGTCGAGACCGGCGACGTGCTCGTCGCCGACATGACTGACCCGGACTGGGAGCCGGTGATGAAGCGCGCGTCGGCGATCGTCACGAATCGTGGCGGCCGCACGTGCCATGCCGCGATCATCGCGCGCGAACTGGGCATCCCCGCCGTCGTCGGCTGCGGCGACGCGACGAAGAAGATCAAGGAAGGCCAGCCCGTCACCGTCTCGTGCGCCGAGGGCGACACGGGGTACATCTATGACGGCCAGCTCGAGTTCAGCCAGTCGCAGATCGAACTCGACTCGCTGCCCGACCTGCCCGTCAAAATCATGATGAACGTCGGCAACCCGGACCGGGCGTTCGACTTCGCCGCGATCCCGAACAAGGGCGTCGGCCTGGCCCGGCTCGAATTCATCATCAACCGCATGATCGGCGTGCACCCGAAAGCGCTGCTCGAATTCGATTCGCTCGAACCCGACCTGCGCGACACGATCCGGCGCCAGATGGCCGGCTACTCCGACCCGGTCGAGTTCTACGTCGAGAAGCTCTGCGAGGGGATCGGCACGATCGCTGCCGCCTTTGCGCCCGAGCCCGTGATCGTGCGCCTCTCCGACTTCAAGTCGAACGAGTACGCCAACCTGATCGGCGGCCGCAAGTACGAACCCGTCGAAGAAAACCCGATGCTCGGATTCCGCGGTGCGGCACGTTACGTCGACGAAGGCTTCCGCCCGTGCTTCGAGCTCGAATGCCGCGCTCTGAAGCGCGTGCGCGAGCAGATGGGACTCAAGAACGTCTGGGTGATGGTGCCCTTCGTGCGCACGCTGAAGGAAGCGGAACAGGTGGTCGGCCTGCTCGCGGCCAACGGCCTGAAGCGCGGTGAGGACGGCCTCAAGGTCATCATGATGTGCGAGATCCCGACCAACGCCGTGCTGGCGGATCGCTACCTGGAATTCTTCGACGGCATGTCGATCGGCTCGAACGACATGACCCAGCTCACACTGGGCCTCGACCGGGATTCGGCAATCATCGCGCGGCTGTTCGACGAGCGCGACGACGCGGTGAAGGCCATGCTCTCGATGGCGATCACGGCTTGTCGCAAGGCCGGCAAGTACATCGGCATCTGCGGCCAGGGGCCGTCCGACCACCCCGACCTGGCGCGCTGGCTGCTCGACCAGGGCATCGAGAGCATGTCGCTCAATCCCGATACGGTCGTCGAAACCTGGCTGTTCCTGGCGAACGAAGCGAAAGCCTGAGATTACTTCTGCCGCTGCTTGTAAGCAGCGATCAACGCATCCGCGTGGATCAGGTCCTGGCCGGAGAGCTGCGGCTCGACGACCGCGCGGGCCTCGCGGGCGCGCGGCGCGACCAGGTCGCCCCACTGCGTGTCCTCGGTAGCGAGCACCAGGTAGGCGAAGCCCTGCGCGTTATCAAGCTTGATGAACTTGCCTTCGAGCAGGTCGAGACCGACCAGGTACTGCGCCCGCGCATCCCCCGCCTCAGCCAGCTGCTGCAGCGTGACCAGCGCCTCGGCCTGCCTGCCTGCCTGGTACAGCCGGCTCGCCGTATCAAACGGTGTTGCGGGCGTGGGCGTTGCGGCGGCCGCTGCTGCCGGCGCCGACGCGGGTTCAACTGCGAACACCGCGGGTGATGCTCCGAGCACGAGCATGGCGCACAGTGCGATTCGAATCGTCGCTGCGTGTTTCATCGTCATCCCATGTGTCAGAGTGCCGGTGTACGCCCCGCCAGCGCGTGCGCGAGCGTCCCACCGTCGACGTATTCCAGTTCACCACCCACCGGCACGCCGTGCGCAATGCGCGATGCGCGCAAGCCGAACCGCGCTGCGACCTCGGCCAGGAAATGCGCCGTGGCCTCGCCCTCGACGGTCGGGTTAGTGGCGAGGATCACTTCCTTGACCGCACCTTCGCCCAGAAGTTTCTCGAAATCGTCGATACCGATCTCGGCTGGGCCGACGCCATCGAGCGGCGACAGGTGGCCCATCAGCACGAAATAGCAGCCGCGGAAACTTGCGGTCTGCTCGATCGCGACCACGTCGGCCGGCGATTCCACCACGCAGAGCAGCGACGTATCGCGGCCCGTCGAGGCGCACACCGGGCACAAGTCGCCTTCGGCGAACATGCGGCAGCGCTGGCAGTGGCCGAGCTTTGACATGGCATCGGCGACCGACACAGCGATCTCGCTGCCGCCGTTGCGGTCGCGCTCCAGCAGGTGGAACGCCATCCGCTGCGCCGACTTGGGACCGACGCCCGGCAGGCAGCGGAAGGCTTCGATCAATCGGCTGAGTGAAGGCGGATAGAGCATGAGTGGGGCTTTGGCGCGCCGCTCAGAACGGCATCTTGAAGCCCGGGGGCAGGTTCATGCCGCCCATGACGCTCGACATCCGTTGCTGCGTCGCGGCTTCGACGCGCTGCGCCGCGTCGTTGATCGCGGCCGCGACCAGGTCCTCGATCATCTCGCGATCATCGAGCGCCACGCTCGGGTCGATCTGCACGCGTCGCGCCTCATGCTTGCCGTTCATCGTGATCTTGACCATGCCGCCGCCCGACTCACCGACGACTTCCATGGCCGCGATCTCCGCCTGCGCCTTCTGCATGTTCGCCTGCAGCGCCTGCGCCTGCTTCATCATGTTGCCGATGCCGCCTTTCATCATGTGCGTCTCGCAGAAGTGAGGGTGATTAGTAAAGAGTGACGCGCGCTCAGTTGAGCGGCTTCACCGAACCGGGTCGAACCGTCGCGCCGAACACTTCGCGCATGGCGCGCACGGCGGGATCGCTGTCGATCGATTGTTCCGCGGCGCGCTGCCGTTCTTCGGCCGCAACCGCATCGCGCCTGGCGGGCGTGAAGATTTCTCCGGGCGCGTCGGCCTGCGTGATCTCGAGCCGAATCGCTTCGCCGTAATGCTGCGACAGCGCCTCGGCCAGGCGGCTCTCGATCTGCGGCCGACGGAATGAGTCTCCAGCCGGGTCGAGACGCAGCCGGACGAGACCGGCCTTGCGCTCGAGCATCACGCAGTTCGCGGCGAAATGCCTGGCCGTGCCCTGCAGTCCCAGCGCGGCGACGACTGCATCCCAGCCGGACTCCGCTGCCGGCGCACTCACCGCTACCCGCGTACGCGCCGCTGGCGCGGGACGTGGCAGTGCACTCGCGGGTCGTGCGGCAGCTGTCGCCCGTGCCACGACTGCCCCGCCACCGCTCGTCGCCGCAACCGGCGGCAAGCCCTGCGGACGGAACGCGAGCATGCGCAGCAACGCCATTTCGAAGCCCGCGCGCGCATCCGGCGCGTAGTCGAGGTCACGGCGCGAATTGATCGCAATCTGGTAGAGCAACTGCAGGTCTTCCGCCGTGAACTTTGCGGCGAGTTCCGCGAGCAGCTTGTCTTCGTCCTCGTCGTCGCCGGGCGGCAGGTCCGGCAGCGCCTGCAGCAGCGCCATGCGCTGGATGGCGCCCGACAATTCGCCGAGAGCCTGATGATAGTCCGGC
>JAPLSF010000297.1 GCA_026398785.1 Pseudomonadota bacterium
CGCATCGGTGACTCCGTGGTGAACATCGTCACGCCACTCAATTCCTACATGCTCATCGTGCTCGCCGTGCTGCAGCGGTACCGGCCCGCCGCGGGTCTGGGCACGCTGATCTCGCTCATGGTGCCGTACTCGCTGGCGCTCGGCGTCGCGTGGACCGCGCTGCTGGTCGTGTGGTACTTCACGGGTCTGCCGCTCGGCCCGACGGCCCCGCTCACCTTCGCGCCGGGCGGCTGACCCCCCGCGCCGCCCGCAACCCTGCCGCCTACGTTGCAGGAATCCCGACATGATGAGCACCGGCACGCCCCTCATGTGGACGCTCTTCGCGGCCTTCGTCCTCGCCGCAAGTGAACCGGCGCTGCGCGTCAGCGCAGCGACCTCAGGCTGCGTGCGGCGAGGTACGGGTCCAGTCGCGCCAACAGCTGGTATGCGAGATACGAGCGCAACGACTGCCACCAGCGGCGTCCGCGCCGCCAGCGCGCCAGATCGAGCGTATCGGCATGCTGGCGGTCGGTCTCGAATGCGGCACGCAGCCGGGCTGCGAGCGCAGCGGACGGTATCCGCAGCAGCAGCTCGTAGTTGATAAGCAGGCTGCGCACGTCGAGGTTGCTTGAGCCCACGTACACCACGTCGTCGAGCACCAGCGCCTTTGCGTGGACGATCTGCGGCCGGTAGCAGTAGATCCTGAGACCGGCCCGCAGGCAGCGCGTGAACAGCCGCTCGCTGGCCCAGCGCGAGACCGGCACGTCGCTACTTTCGCCGAGCATGATCTCGGCCTCGCCACGTCGCGCGGCATCCCGGATCGCGGCGCCGATGCGCCGCGACGGCAGGAAGTACGCGGCCCAGGCCTGCATCCGGCGCGCGGCACGGATGTCGAACAGCAGCCGCCGACGCAGCTCGGCCGTCGGGCAGCCCGGCCCGGAGAGCAGCAATTCGGGCTGGCCCTGTGCGTCAACGGCAGGCCGCCGGCTCGTGCGCCAGAAACCGCGGAGCTCGCGTCGACCGAAGGCGGACAGGTTCCACATGCGGGCGAAGCTCTCGGCGAGCGTGTCCACCACCGGCCCGTCCACGCGCACGGCGAAGTCGCGCCAGCCGGCCTCGAGGCCGTCGCCGTCGTACGCGTCGGCGATGTTGAGCCCGCCGATCACGGCCTCACCGTCTGCACGCAGCAACTTGCGGTGGTTGCGGAAGCTGACGCGCAGCAGTCGCTTCGGGTTGAACCAACGCAGTTCGCCGCCGGCCGCAAGCAGCGGCGCGAAGTAGCCCTGAGGCAGCGTGTCCGACCCGTACGCGTCCACCAGCACTCGCACGCGGACCCCACGGCGCGCCGCGCAGGTCAGTTCGGCGAGGAACCGGTCGCCGACCGCACCAGCCTCGTAGATGTAGGTCTCGAGCTCGACTGCGGTCCGCGCCTGGCGCAGCAGGCGCCACATGCAGGTGTAGGCGGCGCTGCCGCCCACGAGCAGCTCAGGAGCAGGGGCGAGAGCGCGGTGTTCAATGTCGGCCATCGACCGATGGTGCCTGCCATCGGCCGTGGCGCGCCAGCGCGGGCTGCGCCCCTCAGCCGGGGTTCAGCTGCGCCTGCGGGTCGTGCCGTCGCAGCGTGTGGCGGCGCGCGCGGTTCATGCGCCGGCTCCGCAGCACCTTCTCGAACGCGGCCGGTACCGAGCGGTACAGGTCGGCGTCCACGTCGCTGCCGACGATCGAGGTGCCGTCGGTGAACTGAGCATGCACGAGACAGCCCTTGTCCGGCCCCCCCCGCAGGCCGTTCACGTCGAACAAGCGTACGGACACCCGGGTAATGCCGGCGCCGAGCGCCTGGGCCAGGCGAGCGATCTCGCGATGGACCGCATTGCTCAGCGACTCGGTCAGCTTGAAGCTGCGGGCATGGACGTCGACTTTCATGGCGATTCCTCTTCTGTCTGGTTGCCGGCAAATCCTACGGGCGACCAGAAACAGAAAAAATGAGAAAATACGTCCATTCGAATTCGAGAAAACCTGATGAATGCACCATCCCCGGGACGCATCAACCTCAAGCACCTGCACTACTTCCACGAGGTTGCGCGCGAGGGCTCGCTGACGGGCGCCGCGCGCCGGCTGCACCTCGCCCCGCAGACGTTGAGCTCGCAGGTGCGCGAGCTGGAGCGATCGCTCGGTCGGACGCTGCTGGAGCGGGTCGGTCGGCGCCTGGTGCTGACGCCCGACGGCGAGGTGGCGCGCGACTATGCAGAGTCGATCTTCGCCCTCGGCACGGAACTGCGTCGCGTGATGGCCGGCCGCGCCGAACCACGCCGCCTTGGGCTGCGTCTCGGCGTCACCGACAGCGTGCCGAAGCTGCTGACCGCGCGCGTGTTGGCGCCGCTGCTCGAGCGCCACCGCGACCGCATCGAGCTTGACTGCGTCGAAGGCACTGTCACCGGGCTGCTCGGACGGCTCGCTGCGCACCAGCTCGACGCGGTGCTGGCGGACCAGCCCATGCCACCGTACCTGGCGCGCTCGATGCGCGGGCGGCTGCTGCTCAAGTCGGCCCTGAGCCTCGTCGCGGCGCCGCAGGTGCGCAAGGCGCTGAGCGGCGACTTCCCTGGCTGCCTCGACGGCGCACCGCTGATCGCCAGGTCCGCCGAATCGCCGCTCAGCATTGCGATAGATGCCTGGCTCGCCGAGCGCGGCCTCACGCCGCGCGTCGTCGCGCGCTGCGACGACAGTGCCTTGATAAAGGTGTTGGCACAGCGCGGCTTCGGCATCGCATGCGTACCGACGGCGATCGAGACAGACGTCGCCATGCAGTTCGGGCTGCAACCCGTCGGGCGCGTGCCGGAGCTGAGCGAGTTCCTGTATCTGATCCGCCCGGCCGGACGCCATGTGCATCCGCTGCTGCAGGAGATCGAGGCGGGCGCGGCCGAGGGCGCGCCGTAGCGCTTTCAGTCGCCGTGTTGAGGTCGCTCGGCGATCGCGCTGCGCAGCCGCGGCGCGATGGGTGCCGTCATGTGGGCTCAACGACAGCGGGCAGCCCGCGCGTCTTCCACAGCGACACCAGCACGCCACCGGCGATCAGACCAAAGGTCACGCTCAGCGAGATCGCCGGCGGAATCTTGCCGATGATGCCGACCAG
>JAPLSF010000064.1 GCA_026398785.1 Pseudomonadota bacterium
AACGCGGCAAATTCGTCTTCGCCGATGTGCGCGAAGGAATCGCTCGCTCGCACCTGCGCCTCGACGATGCCGCCCACCTCGAACAGGACCGCATCGCCCGCGGCGACTCCGCGCTTTTCGTTGAGGGTGCCGAGGCCGTCGACATCGATCACCAGGCAGGTGGCCGGCACCGCGTCCCGGGCACTCGCCGCCACCTGCTCCCGCACACGCGCCAGAAAGTAATGCCGGCTGTTCCAGCCCGTGAGTGGATCGACGACGCCGGCGCGCAGCAACCGCGCACGTTGCAACTGCCGCTCAGCGCTGGCCAATGCCTGTGCACCGATGTGATCCAGCCAGGCGGACTCGAGCGCGGCGAGCGCAACGGGGCCGTCGTGGCTGCCGACGTTGTAGACGCCGGTGAGTGCGCCACTGCGTGGCAGCGGCAACAAGGCCACGTGCCTGCAACCGGCCTCGGCCACGAACAGCAGTCCGTGATCGGCGGGGTGGTAAGGCCCTGACCAGGGAGCATGCAGCGTGCCGTACCCCGGCGCGACCCCGGCGAGACTGTCGACAAATCGCAGCCCGGGCCACGAGTCGGGCTGCGTGCCTTCGCCGGCGGCCAGGCGGCGGAGTTCATGCCGGGGATCAAGCAGCAGCAACATGCCGGTGAGCGATTCGCCGTCGGCTGCGGGCGGCTGCGCCAGCCTGGCCGCGAGCTGGTCGAGCGAGCGAACGGCCATCAGGCCGTTCGACCAGGCCAGTACCCGCTGCAACAGGACGGCGCGGTCGCTCATCGTTCAGCGACTCGCCTCGTCGCGCGCGGCTTGCCGCACACGGAGGTATTCGTTGCCCTGCTGCATCATGGCGACGAAGGTTGCCGCATCACCCTCGTGGACCGAGCGGCACAGGCGATTGACCGCAGCCTGCAAGGCGTTCAGCGATTCCACACCGTAGTCGTTCAGGCTCTGGATCTCGAAATACAGGTCGGGGTTCTCGGCAGCGACGCGCGTCGCGACCTCGAGCTGCGCGTCGAACGTCGTGCTCGACATGCGCGCAAGCCGTGGCGCGGCTTCACCGCTCTCTGCGAGCGCCGTGAAGAACGCGATGTTGAGCGCATGCGAGAGGCCGAGCACGAAAGCAATGAGACGGTCGTGCTCGTCGAGTCCCATCACGACGAGATCGGCCATCGTCGAACCGAACAGGGCGCGCGCTTCTGCGAGCGCTGCCGCATCGCCGAGGTCGATGAAGATCACGTGCCGGCCCGACAGCAGCTCGGTGTCCGGACCGAACATCGGGTGCACCGACGTCACGTGACACCCGGCGGCGCGGAGCTGTTCGAGTCCCGAGCGCAGCGGCGTCTTGAGCGAACCGATGTCGAACACGACGCCGCGAGGTCGCCGCTCGGCCAGTTCCGCCAGCACGTCGTTCGCGATCCGGATCGGCGTGGCCACGACGATGATGTCGTGATGCAGGTCGGAGGTTTTCCAGTCGGCGACGTAGTCGTACCCCGCCACCTCGCCCGCAGGATCGGCGACCGTGACCGCAAAGCCTTGCGCCGCGAGAAAATCCGCCACCCAGTGCCCCATCTTGCCGCGCCCGCCGACTACCAGCGCGCTGCGCCCGGATCCTCGGCCCTGCGCCGCCACCCGTGCCTGCTCCTGCGTCGTGAGCGAGCTGCGGATCAGTGACTGCAGCAGCGATTCCGCGAGCGCAGGCGAAACGCCGAGTGCCGCCGCGTCCCGCCGTGCCTTCAACAGCACCTCACGCTCGCGGCGGAAGTCACGCGTCGGCTGGCCGGCCGCGCGCTTGACCTCGGCAATCTGCGTGCCGAGGGTCTGCCGCTCGGCGACGAGTTGCAGCAGTTCAAGGTCGATCACGTCGAGTCGGGCGCGGAGTTCTGCGAGGGATTTCATGCGGTCACAACGCTGGTGGACAGTTCCTTTTACCGGTCCGACGGCTCGCGCCGCAAGAGATCGCGCAGGCGCTGGGGCATAATCCCGTTGCCACACTCGCTGGACGATCCCGACGATGTCTCATTCCGGAACGCTGCCCGCCACCCTGCCCCAGGATCCGATGCCCATCTTCGAGGCCTGGTATCGCGAGGCCCGCGAACACAAGGTGCAACCCAACCCGGACTCGATGGTGCTCGCGTCAGCCACGCCGGACGGCACGCCTGCGGCGCGCGTCGTGCTGTGCAAGAAGGTCATCGCGAACCCGGGCTATGTCGTCTTCTTTACCAACTACGACAGTCGCAAGGGCCACGAACTCGCGGCGAACCCGCGCGTCGCCGGCGTGCTGCACTGGGACACGATGAGCCGGCAGGTGCGGATCGAAGGCCGCGTGGTGTTCTGCCCGCCCGAGGAGAGCGATGCGTATTTCTCCTCGCGCGCGATCGACAGCCGCATCGGCGCCTGGGCCAGCCTGCAGAGCCAGCCGCTCGATTCGCGCGCGACATTGTTGAAGCGGGTTGCAATCGAAGCCGCCCGTCATGGCACGGCGCCCACGCGCCCACCGCACTGGGGCGGATACCACTTCTGGCTCGAAGCCGTCGAACTGTGGTGCGAAGGCGCTTTTCGCGTGCACGACCGCGCACGCTGGACCCGTACGCTGCAGCCCTCGGGCAACCATGCCTACACGCCGGGCCCGTGGCAGGCCACGCGCCTCTATCCCTGATTCCGTCGGCGCCAGGACCCCAGCACCTTGGCCGCACGCACCTTTCTCGGCACGCTGCGGCTCGCAATCCTGGTCGCGGTCCTGCTCTTCGTCGCGCTCGGCGCCTGGCTCGACCGCGCGCGCAGCCGTGACTGGAACGACACTCTGCGCGTCACCGTGTACCCGCTCAGCGCAACGACGGACACCGGTGTCCGCGCTTACACAGCGGCGTTGCAGGCTGGGGATTTCGCGGACGTGGAATCGTTCTTCGTCGACGCAGCGTCCAGTCATGGCGTCACGCTCGAGCAGCCCGTGCGGATCCGTGTCTCGCACGTCGCGCGGGAGTTGCCGCCGGCATTGCCGGATCGGCCCGGGTCGCTCACGATTGCGCTCTGGAGCCTGCGCCTGCGTTACTTCGCCGCCCGGACTGCCTGGAACGATCCCTTGCCCGCACCCGACATCCAGGTTTTCGCCCTTTATTCGCCGCTCGGGCCGGGTTCCGTGGCGATGCCGGATTCGGTGGGTCTCAGCAAGGGGCTCATCGCGTTGACGCACCTGTATGGCAACGCGGCAGCCGCCGGCAGCAACCAGGTGGTCCTGGTCCACGAGGTGCTGCACACGCTGGGTGCCACCGACAAGTACGATTTCGCGACCGGACAGCCGCTTGCACCCGCGGGACTCGGCGAGCCGGACCGACAGCCGCTTTACCCGCAGGTTTTCGGCGAGATCATGGCCGGCCGCATCGCGACCAGTGCGCGCGACGCGGTCATTGCCGACAGCCTGGAACAGATGCTGGTCGGCCCCGCGACTGCGCTCGAGATCGGGTGGCCGCCGTGACGAGTCGAGCCGCCCTGGCTTGCGCTGCAGTCACGGTCGAGGTGCCTGGCCGCACACTCGTGCGCGACCTGACACTCGACGTGCCAGCCGGCAAGTTGCTGGTCGTGCTGGGCCGCAACGGTTCGGGCAAGAGTTCGACGCTGCACACGCTCGCAGGACTGCGGGCACCCGCTCGCGGCGAGGTGCTCGTTGCCGGGCGACACATCGACTCGTGGCCGCGCCGTGAACTCGCGCGCACGCTGGGCCTGTTACCGCAACTGGTCGATGACCCGTTTCCGGCGACGGCGCTCGAGGCCGTGCTGGTCGGGCGTCACCCGCACCTCGATTTCTGGGCCTGGGAAGGCACGGACGACCGCGCAGCCGCACAACGTGCCCTGGCCGCGGTCGATCTCGCCGGCTTCGAAGCACGCGACATTGCGACACTGTCGGGCGGTGAGCGGCGTCGGCTCTCGATCGCGACGATCCTTGCCCAGGATCCGGGCATTTTCCTGCTCGATGAACCGATTCACCAGCTGGATCCGCAACATCAGCTCGACGTGCTGCGGATCTTCCGGCGGCTCGCGGATGCCGGCCGCACCGTGGTCGTCAGCCTGCACGACATCGGACTTGCCGCACGCTTTGCCGATTCGGCGTTGCTGCTGTTCGGCGATGGCCGCTGGCATTGCGGCACTTGCGACGAGACGCTCAACGAGCACTCGATCGGCGAGCTCTACGGCATCGCCGTGCGCGAACTGCGCTGGGAACACGGCCGGACGTTCGTCGCCGCCTGATCAATGCGCGACTGATTTGGAAAGCATGTTGAGCACAGCGACGCTGGCGACGGCCAGGTAAGTCCATCGCCGCATCACGCTGGCAGGCCGCGCCCCGAAGTCCGTTCAGGTGAGCGGGATTTCGCGGCCATGCGCTGCCAGCCAGGCCGCAAAACTCTGCAGCTGCGGGTTGCGGCAGGCATTTCCATGCCAGTCGTGGGATCAATCTGTGCAACAGCACCAGGCTCTGGGTAAGAGACAACAATCTTGACCTCTGCACCCTCTTGCATCAAAACCTTCAAGGTCTGGTCATCCAAGCCCGAATATTCCTCAATCTTGACCTCTTCGACCTCTTCCCACCAGTACTTGGCGATGCCGCACTTGCGCACCAAGCTGTCCTTGAACAGGGCATAGGTGGTCATGAAGCCATTGTTGTCGGCGGTGAAGATGTAGTTGGCGTAATCAGTAGCCTGTTGTGCACCGGCCACATCTTCGGGGCCACGGGGCACATATTCCACGACATTCTCGGTGGAGAAAAACACCTTCATGAGACTTGGCAACATGGCAGAGACAGTGTCTCGCACCTCCATCGCCACCACCTGAGAGCGGCCATCTTCCTCGTTTCCAAAGGGGTCGCCGCGATAGTACTCAGTGCCCTTGGCGCGGATGGGGGAGACATCGGAGTCGATGTAGCTGACAGCGTCCTCCAGCTCGGCAGAGACAATGCCCTGCAACTCGGTGTCATCCATCGGCTCAATGGCCGCAATGTCGGTGGTGATGTTCATGTCGTTGATCATTTCTTGTTCCTTGCAGATATGGCTTTGGCCTTGGCACGCGCATCGGCCTTCGATGAAGCACCCCACGCCTTCAATGACAACAGCAAGCGCGTTGGCTCGCCGCCCTTCATCTCAGGGCCAGGCATGTTGCCCATTCTCGCAAGGAATGATGCCCTGCGCGGGTTGTCGCCACTCTTGACTGGCGCTTTCAGATTCATGCCCTCGGCCTTGGCACTGGCGCGTCCCTTGGCATTGAGGCCGCCTTTCGGGTTTTTCCCCTCACTACGCTGCCACGCTGGTGTTTTCATAAGTTACTTTCTTCAGCACAACATACATGGAGTCAACTGCGCGAGGCAAACGCATCACCTCGTCTTGCGGCAATTTTAGGCTCGCACCATACTCGCTAAGACGCATCTCCAAATGCGTCATCTCAAACCGCGAACCCTTCCAGCCCAAGTACCACGCCCAGTCGCAGTAATAAACCCATGACTTCTCGTTGAAAGCTCTTACATGGGTTGGGTCTTGCCACGCGCCATGGCTCAACTCATAGGGGACATGGATGTGCATCTCGCCGCCATCGCAGAGCAAATCACGGCAGTT